>JAEZFL010000082.1 GCA_023417515.1 Pseudomonadota bacterium
CACAAGGGCATGTCAGGACCGGCGATCCTGCAAATCTCTTCCTATTGGAAACATGGCGAGGCGATCGCGATCGATTTCCTGCCGGATCGCGATGCGGGCTGGGCGGTGGCGGCAAAACGGGACCGGCCGAAGACGCATTTCCACACCTTGCTTGGCGAGATGCTGCCGGGACGGCTGGCGGAGGCGCTGAACAAACGCATCGGCTTGTGGGGCGAACTGGCCAATATGGCCGATCGCAAGCTGGCCGAGGCGGAGGGCAAGCTGGCGGCCTGGAGCTTTCATCCCGACGGCACCGAAGGCTTCGCCAAGGCGGAGGTCACGATCGGCGGGATCAGTACCGCCGACCTGTCCTCGCAGACGATGGCGGCGAAGAAAGTGCCCGGCCTCTACGTGATCGGCGAGGCGGTGGACGTGACCGGCTGGCTCGGCGGCTATAATTTCCAATGGGCCTGGGCCAGCGCCTGGGCCGCCGGCCAGGCGCTTTAGGAGTCAGCACCGATCTATCCACCCGTCATCCCAGCGAAAGCTTGGATCTCGCTGACTTGTCGAACGACGAGAAGAGGAGGGAGATTCCAGCTTTCGCTGGAATGACGGTTCCCTCCTGTCGCATCACCACCTTGCCCCACAGCCGGGGCGCACCATGTTGAGCCGCTCATGACCTTCGAAAATTTGCCGCCGCTTCTCTCGGAAGCGCTCGCCGCGCGCGGCTATGCCGCGCCCACGCCCGTCCAGGCCGCCGTCCTCGCCCCCGAAGCGGAGGGGCGCGACCTGCTCGTCTCCGCCCAGACCGGATCGGGCAAGACCGTCGCCTTCGGCCTCGCAATGGCCGGCGAGCTTCTCGAGCACGGCCGCCCGGCGCCCGTCCGCGAGCCGCTCGCCCTGGTCATCGCCCCGACCCGCGAGCTCGCGCTTCAGGTCAGCCGCGAGCTTGCCTGGCTCTACGGCAAGGGCGGCCGAATCGCGACCTGCGTGGGCGGCATGGACCCGTCCAAGGAGCGCCGCGCTCTGTCCTACGGCGCCCATATCGTGGTCGGCACGCCGGGACGCCTGCGCGACCATCTCGAGCGCGGAGCGCTCGATCTCTCCGCGATCCGCGCCGTCGTCCTCGACGAGGCCCACGAGATGCTCGACATGGGCTTCCGCGAGGAGCTCGAGGAAATCCTCGACGCGACTCCGCAGGAGCGCCGCACCCTCCTGTTCTCGGCGACGCTGCCCAAGCCGATCGTCGCGCTCGCCCGCCGCTACCAGCGCGACGCGCTGCGCATCTCGACGGTCGGCGAGGATCGTGGCCATGGCGACATCAGCTACCAAGCCGTCACCGTGTCGCCGTCCGACATCGAGAATGCCGTGGTCAACCTGCTGCGCTTCCACGAGGCGGAGACGGCGATGCTGTTCTGCGCGACTCGCGACAATGTCCGCAATCTCCACGCCCGCCTGGTCGAGCGCGGCTTCGCAGCGGTAGCGCTGTCCGGCGAGCACAGCCAGTCGGAGCGCAACCACGCCCTCCAGGCGCTTCGCGACCGGCGCGCGCGGATCTGCGTCGCCACCGACGTTGCGGCGCGCGGAATCGACCTTCCGACATTGAGCCTGGTCGTCCATGTCGAGCTGCCGCGCGACGCCGAGACCCTTCAGCACCGGTCCGGCCGCACCGGCCGTGCCGGCAAGAAGGGCACGGCGATCCTGGTCGTCCCCTACCAGCGCCGCCGCCGGGTCGAGGCGATGCTTCGCGGCGCCCGCATCAACGCCGAATGGATCGCCGCGCCAACCGCCGACCAGGTCCATGCCCGCGACCGCGAGCGCTTGATGGAGACATTGCTCCAGCCGATCGAGCTTGACGAGGACGACCGAGCGCTCGGCCGCAAGCTGCTCGCCGAGCGCGAGCCCGAGGAGATTGCGGCCGCTCTGGTCCGCGCCCACCGCGCCAGGATGCCCGCGCCCGAGGATCTGGCGGAGCAAGGCGAGGCCCGGCGCGACGATCGCCAGCGTGAGCACCGCCCCGGTTTCGAGGACACGATCTGGTTCCGGATGAATGTCGGCCGGCGCCACAATGCCGATCCGCGCTGGCTGCTGCCGTTGCTGTGCCGCCGCGGGCACATCACCCGCAACGAGGTCGGCGCCATCCGCATCGCCCCCAATGAGACCGCGTTCGAGATTCCGCGCGCGCTTGCCGACCGCTTCGTGAAGGCGGTCGCCCGCACCGCGCGCGACGAGGATGACGGCCTGCTGATCGAGCCGATGCAGGGCAGTCCGCGCGACGCGGCCCGCACCAACCGCCGCCAGGGCGGGGAGCGGTTCGTCTCGAGGCACCGGCCCAAGGGCCCGCCCCGCCACGCGCGGCACGGATGATTTTAGCGGTTTGACGCAGCCGCCGCCTTGCATCCGCGCGCCGGCTCGACCATATCGCCCGCGGGAGTCGGGCGGACGGAATTGTCGCCAACCTGGTCAGGTCCGGAAGGAAGCAGCCACAACGATTTCGTTCCGGGTCGTTCCGGCTCCCACCGGCCTTCGCTGAAGCTACGGCCGGCAAGCCGGGCGTAGATTCGGCGAGGTCGCGCGCCGAAGCCTTGGCGTAGGCGGGCCGCAGTCGCTACACCCGCCCCATGTCCTCCGAATCTCCCGACGCTTTCTCCCTCGGCCTCGACGAGCCGCCCCAGCCGCAGTCGGCCCAGCCTTATCGGGTTCTCGCGCGCAAGTATCGGCCGCAGAATTTCTCCGAGCTGATCGGCCAGGAGGCGATGGTCCGGACGCTGGCCAATGCGATCAAGCGCGACCGTCTCGCCCACGCCTTCCTGCTCACCGGAGTCCGCGGGGTCGGCAAGACCTCGACCGCGCGGCTGATCGCCAAGGCGCTGAACTGCATCGGCCCGGACGGCCAGGGCGGTCCGACCATCGATCCCTGCAACGTCTGCGAGCCATGCCGGGCCATCGCCGAAGGCCGCCACATCGACGTGATCGAGATGGACGCCGCTTCCAACACCGGAGTCGACGACGTTCGCGAGATCATCGACGCGGTGCGCTATTCGGCGGTGTCGGCGCGCTACAAGGTCTACATCGTGGACGAGGTCCACATGCTGTCGAAGAACGCGTTCAACGCGCTCCTGAAGACGCTCGAGGAGCCGCCGCCCCACGTCAAGTTCCTGTTCGCCACCACCGAGGTGAACAAGGTCCCGATCACCGTCCTGTCGCGCTGCCAGCGTTTCGACCTCCGCCGAATCCCCGCCGACCGTCTCACCGCGCACTTTGCCGAAGTGGCCAAGGCGGAAGGCGTCGAGGTCGAGGAGGAGGCGCTGGCGCTGATCGCCCGCGCCGCCGAAGGCTCGGCCCGCGACGGCCTGTCGATCCTCGACCAGGCGATCGCCCACGGCTCCGGCACGGTCACCGCCGAGCAGGTGCGCGCCATGCTCGGCCTGTCCGACCGCGGCGCGATCCGCGGCCTGCTCGGGCTGCTTCTCGCCGGCGACGCGCCCGGCGCGCTCGCTTTGGTCAAGGACCAGTACGACCTCGGAGTCGAACCGGCCGCCCTCATCCGCTCGCTGCTCGAGGCGGTGCACGGAATCACCCGGGCCAAGATCGGCGGCGCCCGCGACCCCGCCCAGTCGGACGAGGAGCGCGAGGCCTATGCCGACTGGTCGGCGCGCCTGTCCTTCGCGATGATCCACCGCCTGTGGCAGCTGCTGTTGAAGGGCCTCGACGAGGTCAACCGAGCGCCGTTGCCGCTCGAGGCCGCCGAGATGGCGCTTCTCCGTGTCATCCACGCCTCCGAGCTTCCCGATCCCGGCCAGCTCGCGTCCCGCTTGGCCAGCGGAGCAGGGGCGGCGGCGCCTTCCACCCCGTCAACTTCGTCAACGTCGTCACCGGGCGCTGGCTCCGCTTCGGCCCAGGCGCCGGCCAGCTTTCCCGCGCTCATCACCATGCTTGAGCAGAAGGGTCACGCCCATCTCGCCCAGCAGCTCCACGATTATGTCGGCCTCGTCCGCTATGCGCCGCCGGAGCTGGTGGTGAAGCCGGCGCGGCCGCTGCCCGATCTCGCCCGCGAGGCGGTGACGGCGCTCAATGCGGCGACCGGCATGCGCTGGCAGGTCGAGCTCGCCGAGGACGGCGAGGCCCAGCCGAGCCTGCTCGAGCAGGAGGAATCCAATGCCGAGCGCGAGCGCCAGGAGGTGCTGGACTCGCCGATGGTCAAGGCGGCGTTCGAGGCCTTTCCCGACGCCGAGCTTGCTGGCTATACGGCCGGCAACCAACGGAGCTGAACATGCCGAACATCGATGAAATCATGAAGATGGCGCAGGACGCGCAGAACAAGCTGATGGAAGCCCAGAAGAAGCTCGACTCCGTCGAGGTCCAGGGCGCATCGGGCGGCGGCATGGTCAAGATCACCGCCACCGCCAAGGGCCGCGTCACCAGCGTCTCGATCGACGACAGCCTCATGGCCGGCGGCGACAAGCAGATGCTCGAGGACCTCATCGCCGCCGCCATCAACGACGCCCGTACCAAGGCCGAGGCGGCCGGCGCCGAGGCGATGCGCGACGCGACCAGCGGAATGGGCCTGCCGCCGGGCATGAAGCTGCCCTTCTGATCGCTCGGCTCGCCCTGCTGCCGCTGGCACTCGTGTGGGCGACTCCGGCGCTGGCGCAGGAGCAGCTTCGCGCGCTGTGCGGCGACCGTCCGGGTCTCGGCAGCTCGACCTGCATCGTCGATGCCGGCCACGTTCAGGTCGAAACCGGCTTGTCCTGGACCCGCACGGACGGTTTCCGCGAGCGCGAGGACGTCTTCCTCGCCGGCGACACATTGCTTCGCCTCGGCCTCGACGATCGCACCGAGGTCCAGCTCGGTTTCACGGCCTTCGGCTACGCCCGCACGCGCACGGCCGTGTCGGTCGATGAGGAATCGGGCATCGGCGACGTCACGCTCGCGCTGCGCCGCAACCTCATGTCTTCCGACGGCTCCGGCACCAATGCCGCGGTTCAGGCTTATGCGACCCTTCCGACCGGCGGCGAAGCTGTCGGCGCGGGTGACTGGAGCGCCGGAATCCTGCTTCCGTTCGGCTTCGACCTAAGCGACACTCTGTCAGTCGCCTTCACCCCGCAGGCGAGCATCGAGCCGGATTCGGACGGGGAGGGGCATCACGCATCATTCGGAGGCTCGGCCGGCGTCGGAATGACCCTCTCGGACCGCGTGGGCGCGGCGGTCGACCTTGCCATCATCCACGACGACGACCCCGCCGGATCGAGCACCGAGGCGTTGCTCGGCCTGTCATTGACCCTGGGCCTGTCCGGCAATGTCCAGATCGATGCCGGGCTCAATCTCGGCCTAAACGACGACAGTCCCGACACCGAGCTTTACGCCGGCATCGTCACCCGCTTCTAATAATAGACGCAGGAGTCGAGGCCCTGCCTCTCGACGGCGCCCATCCGCGCCGCGATCGTGTTTCCGTAGCGCCGCGTGAAGCCTGCCGGCGCCACCGCCTCGCGCCGTTTGGGCAGCGGCAGCACCGCCGCGATCCGAGCCGCTTCCTGGCGGGTCAGCTGGTCGGCGCCCTTGCCGAAATAGCGCTGAGCCCCGGCATTGGCGCCATAGGTGCCGATCCCCGTCTCGGCGACGTTGAGATAGACCTCCATGATCCGCTGCTTGGACCACATCGTCTCGATGAGCAGGGTGAACCAGGCCTCCAGCCCTTTGCGGAAGAAGCCGCCGCCCTGCCACAGGAAGGCATTCTTCGCAGTCTGCTGGCTGATCGTCGATCCGCCGCGAAGGACGCTTCCGCCCTCCTGGTTGCGGCGCCACGCCGCCTCGATCGCCTCGCGGTCGAAGCCGTCATGCGAGCAGAACTTGCTGTCCTCGCCGGCGATCACCGCGCGCACCATGTCGCGGTCGATCCGGCCAATGCTCATCCACTGGCTCCTGGCGCCGTTGCCGGCGGCGATGTCGGCGATCTGGGTGAAGGTGATCGGCGGGTTCGCGAAGCGGTAGGCCAGCACCCACAGGACGCTCACCACGACGAACCAGAACAGGATCTTGAAGGGCAGCAGCACCAGCCGCCGGCCGAGCGAGCGTTTCTTCTTTCCCCTCCCGCGCGCGGGAGGGGTTAGGGGAGGGGTTGTCTTGTCGGTCATGCGCGGGCTTGCGGACATGCCCTCCCCCGGTCCCTCCCGCAAGCGGGAGGGGAGGTTTCAGGGTCAGCCGGCGGGCAGCAGGCGGCGCTCGCCCGCGAGGCTCATCAGCGCCTTCTGCAGCTTTTCGAACGCCCGCACCTCGATCTGGCGGATGCGCTCGCGGCTGACATTGTAGACCTGGCTCAATTCCTCCAGCGTCTTGGGGTCGTCCGACAGGCGGCGCTCGGTGAGGATGTGCTTCTCGCGGTCGTTCAGCGACTCCATCGCCTCGACGAGCAGCTCGTGGCGCACCCGGCTTTCCTGGGCGTCGGCGACGCGCTCGTCCTGGAGCGGCTCGCTGTCGACCAGCCAGTCCTGCCAGGTGCCTTCGCCATCCTCGCGCAGGGGGACGTTCAATGACGTGTCGCCGCCCATCGCCATGCGCCGGTTCATCGAGATGACGTCGTCCTCGGTGACCCCGAGATCCTTGGCGATCTTGGCGACGTCCTCCGGCTTCAGGTCGCCTTCCTCGAACGCCTCGATGCGGTTCTTCATCCGCCTCAGGTTGATGAACAGCTTCTTCTGCGCCGCGGTGGTGCCCATCTTCACCAGGCTCCACGAGCGCAGGATGAACTCCTGGATCGACGCGCGAATCCACCACATCGCGTAGGTGGCGAGGCGGAAGCCGCGCTCCGGCTCGAACTTCTTCACGCCCTGCATGAGGCCGATATTGCCCTCCGAGATCAGCTCCGAGACGGGCAGGCCATAGCCGCGATAGCCCATCGCGATCTTGGCGACGAGGCGCAGGTGGGAGTTGACCAGCTTGGCCGCCGCCTCAGTGTCCTGATGCTCGGTCCAGCGCTTGGCCAGCATATATTCCTCCTCGGGCGTGAGGATCGGAAACTTCTTGATCTCGGCGAGATAGCGGTTGAGACCCGCTTCACCTCCGGTGGCGGGGATCGTCGCCGGTACATTTCTGCCGCTGGCCATGATGCTATTCTAACTCCCTGGGCGCTGTCCGCTATCCTGCGGGTCGGCACCTTCGTGCCTATACGGTGAGCGCCCTCAACAGTTCCTGTATATCCGATGGAAGGGCGCTTTTGAACGACAAGTTTTCATTCAGGACCGGATGCACGAAGCCGAGCTCGGCGGCGTGCAGGGCCTGGCGGTTGAAATTCAAACGCTTGAGCACGTCCTTATGCTCCGGGCGGGTCCGCCCATAGACCGGATCGCCGAGCAAGGGATGACCGATGCTGGCCATATGGACCCTCACCTGGTGCGTGCGCCCGGTTTCCAGCCGGCATTCGACCAACGCCGCTCCACGCAGCGGCTCGAGGAGGCGGTAATGGGTGACCGCCCACTTGCCGCGGCCGGTTTCCACGATCGCCATCTTCTTGCGGTTGGCGCTCGACCGCGCGAGTGGGGCGTCAACCGTCCCTGACGGCGGCTTCGGCAAGCCTGCCACCACCGCATGATAGAGGCGGTGGATGCTGTGCCTGGCGAATTGCGCGGCCAGACCTTCATGGGCGCGATCGGTCTTGGCGACCACTAGAAGCCCAGACGTGTCCTTGTCGATGCGATGGACGATTCCGGGCCGCGCCACGCCGCCGATGCCGCTGAGGCGTCCGGCGCAATGATGGAGCAGGGCGTTGACCAAGGTCCCGTCGATATTGCCCGCGGCCGGATGGACCACCAGGCCGGCGGGCTTGTCGACGACGAGCAGGTGATCGTCCTCGAAGACGATCTCGAGCGGAATGTCCTGCGCCTCGTTATGCGCAGGCTTGGGCTCGGGAACCGACACTTCATAGACGCCGCCCGGCACCGCCTTGGCGGCCGGATCGCGGACTGCGGCACCCTGAGGGCCGGCAACAGCTCCGCTCGAAATCAATGCTTTCAGCCGCTCGCGCGACAGGGTCGGCACGGCCGCCGCGAGAGCCCGATCGAGCCGCCATCCGGCAGCATCGTCCGCCACCCGCGCTTCTATGATTTTCGCTTGCCCCACCCTGATCATCGATATGGGTGTGGAACAGCACAGATTCAAGCAGGGCTGGTCCTCCGACTCCCGTCGGGATAAGCATTCAGGTGCGTGCTCGAAAAGCGGTCCGGTTCAAATGTTTGCTGTCATTCTCTCCGTTTCCGTCTTGACGGGTTCAACCGCCGCAGCGTGGGATCAAGCCGGTGAGCAGGGGCAGGGCATTCAGGTTCCGCCCGGCCAGTGGGTGGTCGACTACGGAACCAAGCGCTGCTCGCTGGCGCGGCGAGTTGCGGGCGCGGGATCGCCCGTCGTCGTGCTCAGCTCGCTCTACGGAAACGATCAGCCTTCTCTCTACGTTCTGGAGGCTGACGATCCGGCGCTCGACCGGATCCCGGGTCGGGTTTCGATCCGGCTTGACGGTCGCGTCGTCAGCGACGAGGCGCGGGTCACGCGCCAGCGAGCGCCCAGCGGCCGTGTGCTCAGGTTTAGCGAGGCCGGCGCGACCCTCATGTCCCGGTTGGCCGGGGCATCTGCGCTGAGCATCGAGGCGGAAGGCCGGTCCTTTCTCACGCTGCCACTTCCCGGTTCCGCCGCCGCGGTAGAGGCGCTTGAAGTGTGCAACGACGACCTGCTTCAGTCATGGGGCATCGACGTTGCGGCGCGGCGCGCTCTCCAGCGGCCTCCTCGCCGGTCCAGCGACTTTCGGTCCGCAACGTCCAGCGACTATCCGGTGTCGGCCGTGCGTGCGAACGAACAGGGTGAGGTGGTCATTCGTGTCGACGTTGACGAGCGGGGCGTGCCGACCGCGTGCCAGGTGCTGGCATCGTCCGGGTCGGCGGCGCTCGACGAGCGGTCGTGCCAGGTGACGGTGCGCCGGAGCCGCTTCGAACCTGCGCTCGACGCGGCCGGCCAGCCGGTCGCCGCGCCGTGGATCTATTCGATCCGGTGGATGCTTCCGGAAGAATGAGGGGCCGCGTCCGCAGTGCTGCGCCTTGCAAGTCTTGGCGTTCCCCCCCAAAGAACCTGAACAATTCACCGCACGGACTGTCGCGCCCCGCATGAAATCCCACGAATTCGCCAGCCTGCTCTGCTCGCGCCTGTGCCACGACCTGCTGAGCCCGATCGGCGCGCTCAACAACGGCATCGAGCTGCTCGCCGACGAGCATGATCCGGAGATGCGGGCGCGCTGCCTCGACCTGCTCGGCGAAAGCGCCCGCGCGTCGGCCAACAAGCTCAAATTCTTCCGCCTCGCTTTCGGTGCGGCCGGCGGCTTCTCGGACGAGGTCGACACGCGCGAGGCGCGGCAGGCGATCGATGGGCTGTTCGGCACCGACGGCCGAATCCAGATCGGCTGGATGGTCGAGGAGCCGACGATGAGCAAGTCGGCGCTCAAGATCCTTCTGAACCTGGTGCTGATCGCCGGCGACGCGCTGGTGCGCGGCGGCCGGCTCGACATCGGCGCGGAGCGCTATGCGGGCGGCATGGACATCGTCATTCGCGCCGAGGGCACGCGCATCGTCCTCGATCCCGAGCTTCGCCGGGTGCTGACCGGCGCCGAGGCGGAGGGCGACCTCGCGCCGCGCGCTGCCGCCGCCTGGCTGGCTCAGAGCCTGGTCGCGGAAGGCGGCGGCCAGATCCAGCTCGCCGACGACGAGGACGGCGTCCTCCTGCTCGGCGCCAGCCTTCGCGTGTAATCCGCCCCTCCCCTTCAGGGGAGGGGATCAAGGGGTGGGGAGCGGCGAAGGCCCTCGATGGGCCTGAGGCGCTTCTGAAAGCTCGCTCAGGGGAATCGAGCCCCTTCGCTCGCCTCTACCCCAACCCCTCCTCTGAAGAGGAGGGGCTTTCGACCCCGCTTCGGTAAACCGCTTCTTTACCAGCCGCTCGCCATAAGGTCCGCCGCCACCTGCGGACGGGACCATGGACGAGCTGATCAACGACTTCATCGCGGAAACCCGCGACATGCTGCAGGCCCTTGGGGGCGAGATCGTCGCCTGGGAAGCGGCTCCTGGCGACCGCGCGCGCCTCGACGAGATTTTCCGCTTCGTCCACACGGTGAAAGGCAATTGCGGTTTCTTCGACCTGCCGCGCCTCGAAGCGCTGAGCCATGCCGCGGAGGACGCTCTCGCCGAAGTGCGCTCCGGCAAGCGCAGCCCCGACGCCATCCTGGTGAGCGGCGTGCTCGCGGTGATCGACCGGATCGGCGAGCTGGTCCATGCCCTCGAGACCGGCGAATCCCTCGCCTCCGAGGATGACGGGCTGCTGATCGAATCGCTGAGGACCGGCGCCGTGCCTTTCGTGGAGGTGCCGAGCGGCGAGGCTACGATCGGCGACGCACGCAAGGCCCAACGCTCGATCCGCCTTTCGGTCGACCTCCTGGACCGCATGATGAGCGGCGTTTCCGACGCGGTGCTGGCCCGCAACGAGCTTTCCCGGCGCCTGCGCGACGCGCCGACCGACATGGCGGTCGAGGCGGCGTTCGACCGAGTCTCCGCCTGCATCGCCGAGATCCGCGACGCCATCACCCGCACGCGCATGCAGCGCATCGACAATCTGTTCGCAGCGCTGCCGCGCATGGTCCGCGACATCTCCGCGGAGCTCGACAAGCAGGTCCGCCTCGAAGTCGACGGTGGCGACGTCGAGCTCGACCGTGAGATGATCGAGATGATCCGCGACCCGCTGACCCACATGGTCCGCAACGCGATCGATCACGGCATCGAGCCTGCCGAGGCGCGTGCCGCCGCCGGCAAGGACGCGGCTGGCACGCTCAAGGTCTGTGCCCGCCAGTCGGGCAACCAGATCCTCATCGAAGTGATCGACGACGGCCGCGGCATCGATGGCGACAGGTTGGTCAAGAAGGCGCTCGTGAGCGGCGTCCTGACCCCGGAGCGGGCCGAGCGGCTGTCGCAGGCGCAGAAGATCAACCTCATCTTCGAGGCCGGGCTCTCCACCGCCCAGGAGGTCACCGCCATTTCCGGGCGCGGCGTCGGCATGGACGTGGTCCGCGCCAACATCGAGCGGATCGGCGGCCTCGTCGAGGTGGATTCCAAGCTGGGGCAGGGCGTGCGCTTCACCATCCGAGTGCCGCTGACCCTCACCATCATCCCGGCGCTCACGGTCAGCGCCGGAGGTCAGATCTTCGCCATCCCGCGCGCCGCGATCGACGAGATCCTGCGCACCAGCGGCAGCGCCGTGAGGCTTGAGACGATCGGCGAATCCTGCATCGCGACCATCCGCGGCCGCCGCGTTCCCCTCATCACTCTGACCGACCTGCTCGACCTTCCCCGCAGCGCCGCGGGCAAGGACCAGACGATCATCCTGCTGAAGCCCGCCGGCGGCGACGTCTATGCGCTGCTGCTCGACGCGGTTCACGATCATGAGGAGCTGGTGGTGAAGCCCGCCGCGCCCGCGATCATGGCCGCGGGCCTCTATGCGGGCACCACGCTCGCCGACGACGGGCGGCCGGTGCTGCTGCTCGATCCGTCGGGCATCGCGAGCAAGGCAGCCATCGCGGAGCAGGAGGCGGAGCGCGAGCATCGCGCCGCCGAGTCGACCAAGAAAGCGCGGGTCGAGGAGCATGCCCAGTTGCTCGTCTTCCGCGGCCTCGACGGCGGCCGCCGCGCGGTTCGCCTCGCCGTGGTCGAGCGGATCGAGGACGTCGCGCCCGGCGCCATCCGCTTCGCGGCCGGGCGCCTGCGAGTCGCGATCGACGGCGCGATCCTTCCGATGGCGGGCTGCACCGAGGCGCCGGACCGCGAGAAGATCCGCATCCTTCGCCTCAGCGACGGTCTCAACGAGCTGGCTTATGCCTTCGACGAGGTGATCGATATCCTGCCGCTCGTCGGCAAGCTGCGCCGCTCGCGCACCGCCGGCGAGATTGCCGGGGTCATCCTGATCAACGGCGAGCAGATCGAGCTGATCGATCCGCATTGGCTGTTCGCGCATTGCGATGCCGCGACCCCCGGTGAAGCGCGCCGGGTGTGCGCGATGCCGCTCGACGACCCATGGATGGACAATATGCTGCGGCCGCTGGTCGAGAGCCTCGGCTACGAGGTCGTCGAGGCCGAGGACGGCGTCGAGGCGGACCTGCTGGTCGCCAGCGCCGACGGGCCGCTGCCCGACACGCCGCCGGGGGCCCAGGTGTTGCGCCTGCGCGCGACTCCGGAGCCGGCCGACGATGCCGACACCATCTACCGCTACGACCGCGCCGCATTGCTCGACGCGCTCGGCGCCAGCGACAAGGCGAGCAATCATGGTTGAGCTCCTGCTGATCGTCCGCCTGGCGGGCCGCCGAGTCGCGCTTCCCGCGGCCGACGTCGAGGCGGTGGTCGAGCTCGAGGGTCTGACCCCGGTGCCCGGTACCGCGCCCCACGTCGCGGGGCTGTCGGCGCTGCGCAGCCGCGTCCTGACGGTGATCGACAGCTGGACCGCGCTCGGCATGGAGGACGATTCGGCCGTCGGCGCCACGGAAGCGATCGTGGTGCCGTCCGGCGGGCATACTTATGCGCTCCTCGTCGACCAGGTCGAGGACGTGGTGGAGGCGAATGGCGCGCCGAGCGCCTTCAAGGCCTCCCCCGGCCCTGGCTGGAGCCGGGTCGCCTCCGGCATGGTCGAGGCTGGAGAGGATCTGCTGCTGCTCGTCGATCCTCATGCGCTGATCGCCGGACCGCCCCTGGAAGAAGCGGCATAATCCCGTCGCAGATTTAAAGTTGTGCTTACCACTTGGCAGTAAGCATCGTTCGCAGACAACGAGAGTGAGCCTCCCCCATGAAGACATGCCTGGTCGTCGACGACAGCAAGGTGATCCGCAAGGTCGCGCGGCATATCCTTGAAACCCTTGAGTTTTCCGTCGAGGAGGCTGAGGATGGACGGGCCGCGCTGGCGCATTGCGAAAATGCCATGCCGGACGTGATCCTGCTCGACTGGAACATGCCGGTGATGAGCGGGATGGAATTCCTCCGGGAGCTGCGCCGGGGGGAAAGCGGCGACGAGCCGAAGGTCGTCTTCTGCACGACCGAAAACGACATTGCCCATATCCGCGCAGCGATCGAGGCCGGCGCCGACGAATATGTCATGAAGCCGTTCGACCGCGAGACTCTCCACTCCAAGCTGCAGATCGTCGGAGTCGCGTGACCGCGCGGCCTGCTCTGCAGGCGCGGCAGTCAGGGGGGAGCGACACGGGCGCCGATCCCATCCGACTGCTGATCGTCGACGACTCGTCGGTGGCGCGGGCCGTGCTGACGCGCATGGTCCAGTCGCATTCCGATCTGAAGGTCGTCGCCACGGCGAGCAGCGCCGGCGAGGCGCTGGACGCGCTCAAGAGCGTGCCCGTCGACATCGTCCTTCTCGACCTTGAAATGCCGACCGGCAGCGGAATCGCCGCATTGCCGGACATCATCGCCGCTGGAAAGGGCGCGCGGGTCCTCGTCGTCTCGACCGGAGCCGGCGATGGCGCGGAGAGCACCGTCAAGGCGCTCGCGGCCGGGGCGACCGACACGCTCCCAAAGCCGATCGCGGGGATGTTCGGCGGCCGCTTCTCCGAAGTGCTCGCCGATCGCGTTCGCCGGATCGGCCGCGCCAGCGTGGCGGACCGGGAGCCGGAATCGGCGCCCGCCGCGTCCAGCGTCATCCAGCTGCGCGAAACGACCAATTGCATCCCGACCTGCCTGGCGATCGGCGCTTCCACTGGCGGGCTTCACGCACTGAATGAATTTTTCGCCGGCCTCACCAAGCCCACCGGGATTCCGATCCTGGTCACCCAGCATTTGCCGAATCTGTTCATGCCGCACTTCGCCAGGCAGATCGCCGCCGCTTCGGGACGCGAGGCACGGGTGGTGCAGGACGGCGACGAACTCATTCCCGACCGTATCCACGTGGCGCCGGGCACCGCTCACCTGTGCGTGGTGAGGCGCGGCGGCGACGTGCGGGTCAAGCTCGACACGCGCCGCGCACCGTCCGGTTGCCTTCCGTCGGTCGACCCGATGCTGTCGTCGGTGGCGGAAGTCTATGGCCGCGGCGGTCTCGCCGTCGTGCTCAGCGGGATGGGCCGTGACGGCCTCACCGGAAGTCAGACGCTGGCCACTGCCGGCGGCGTCATCCTGGCGCAGGATCAGTTCAGCTCGGCAATCTGGGGAATGCCGCGCGCGGTTGCGGAGGCCGGTCTCGCCAGCGCCGTGCTGCCGCCGCTCGACCTCGCTCGCCGGGTCGCGAAACGCCTTGGAGATGGTGCGTGGAAGTGAGCAGTTCGTCGCGTCGCATTCTTGCCAGTCTCCTCGAGACTCGGACCGGGCAGCAATTGGCGGTCAACCGCAACTGGCGCATCGACACGGCGCTGGCGCCGATCATGCGCGAGCATCGTTTCGACAATCTCGATCATCTCGTCACCAAGCTGGTGACGGGCTCGTCGCCCGCTCTGACCGAGCAGGTGATCGAGGCTCTGCTCAACAACGAGACGTTCTTCTTCCGCGACAAGCTGCCGTTCGACCTGCTGATGGGCGGGCCCCTGAAGCGGATCGAGGCGGCGCGCGCGGCGGAGAAGAAGATCTCGATCTGGAGCGTCGGCTGCTCGACCGGCCAGGAAGCCTATTCGATCGCGATGACTTTCGCCGAGCAGGAAGTGCGGTGGCGCGGCTGGACGGTCGAGATCGTCGGGACCGACATCTCGCGCTCCGCGATCGGCCGCGCCCGCGACGGCAAATACAGCCAGTTCGAGGTGCAACGCGGCCTTCCCGTGCTGCAGATGGTGCGCTGGTTCAGCGAGGAAGGCGAAGGCGGCTGGCAGATCGCGCAGAGGCTCAGGGACATGGTCCGCTTCGAGGTGCGCAACATCGTCGAACGGCCGCCCGAGCCCAAGCAATTCGACATGATCCTGTGTCGCAACGTCCTGCTCTACTTCGCGCCCGACATGCGCAGGCTCGCTTTCTCGCGGATGGCGGACGCGCTCGCGCCGCACGGCGCGCTGATGCTGGGCGCCGCGGAGACGGTGATCGGACAGACCGACCGCTTCGTGTCGGATGCCGAGAACAGGGGCCTCTACGTGCCGGCGACGAACGCGGCCGCCGCGTCGCGCCGGGTCGCCTGATTTGAGTTGACCTCACGCGCCTTTTGGCGCGGGATCGCGGCCCATGTCCGAGTATATCGAGCGGCCCTCACCCAACCATGACCGACGCTCGCGGCCGATCTCGATGATCGTGCTGCACTATACCGACATGCTGAGCGCCGAGGAGGCGATCGAGCGGCTGTGCGATCCGGCTGCGGGCGTATCGGCCCACTATCTCGTGACCAAGGCCGGCGAGGTCGTCCAAATGGTCCCGGAGGAGCGGCGCGCCTGGCATGCCGGCCGCAGCTATTGGCGCGGCCTGACCAACGTCAACGACGACAGCATCGGCATCGAGATCGACAATCCGGGCCACAGCAACGGCTATGAGCCGTTCCCCGACGCGCAGATCGATGCTGTGGTTCGCCTCGTCGCCGACATCAAGCAGCGTCACCACATCACCCGCGGCAACATTGTCGGCCATTCCGACGTCGCGCCGGCGCGCAAGCGCGATCCCGGCGAGCTGTTTCCGTGGGGGCGGCTCGCGCGCCTTCGCCTCGCCCTGCCGCGGCCGGCCAAGAATTTGATGGACCCGTGCTGGACGGAAGCCGGCTTTCTGCTCGCGCTGGAGCGGTTCGGCTACGATGTCAGCGACAAGCTGGCGGCGATCATCGCCTTTCAGCGCCGCTTTCGTCCGGAGCTGATCGACGGCGAGATCGACGCGGAATGCCGAATGATCCTGCTCGCCCTGCTGCTGCCGCGCCCGCAAGGCGACGAGTGACCTCGACTTGCACCCTGAACTTGTTTCAGGGTCCATCCTGCCCCTTGCACGGAAGCGACGGAATGGATGCTGGAACAAGTTCAGCATGACGGGTGAAAGAGACCGAGACTGTTGCTATATGCGGCGTGCCAGAGGGTCGGGCGACCGCCCGCCTTCGCCAAGGCTATGGCGGACAAGCGCGCTTGCCTGCCGAAGCCTCAGCGAAGGCAGGAGGAAAGTCCGGGCTCCACGGAACGACGGTGCCGGCTAACGGCCGGCGGGGGCGACCCCAGGGAAAGTGCCACAGAAAGCAGACCACCGGCCTTCGGGCCGGCAAGGGCGAAAGGGAGGGGTAAGAGCCCACCGCGGGACCGGCAACGGGACCGGCACGGTAAACCCCACCGGGAGCAAGACCGAATAGGGGTGGCATATGGGCCTGTTCCGGCTCGTCGCCCGGGTTGGTTGCTGGACCCTGTCCGCAAGGGCAGGGCGAGAGGAATGGTCGCCTATCTGCCCGCGCCTCGGCGAGGGTGGAGGACAGAACCCGGCTTACAGACCCTCTGGCATTGTTGCGCTCCCGTACGAATCGCCTAGAGTTGCGCCAGATCAAGTCAGGGAGGGGGTCTCATGAATCTCGTTCAGCGCGCCATCAACATGATCACGCAGCCGCGGCCCGAATGGGCCCGGGTGGAGTCGGAGCCGGCGACCGTCGCCGGTCTGTTCACCGGCTATGCCGTGATCCTGGCCTTGCTGCCGCTGGTCGGCCAGCTTCTCATGGGCCTGCTTTTCGCCGGCATGTTTGGCTTCACCTATTTCCTGGTGATGGGCATTGTCGGCTATATCGTTGGTCTGGCGGTCCTCTATGCGATGATCCTCATCGCCAATGCGCTGGCGCCGAGCTTCGGTGGAACGCGAAGCGACGTCGCGGCCGCGAAGCTGCTCATCTTTGCGGCGACCCCGATCTGGCTCGCGGGGCTGCTGGGCTTCATCCCGGGCATCAACATCATCGTCATGCTGGTCGGCTTCGGCTTCGCGGCCTACCTGCTCTACATCGGCAGCACGATCGTCATGAAGGTCCCGGCGGACAAGGCGGCGGGCTACACTGCGGTCGTCATCATCATCTGGATCGTGGTTTCGTTCATCGCGAGCGCGATCATCGGCGCCGTCGTCTTGTCGGCGGTCGTCGGTACGGCTGCGATCGGCGGCGGCATGATGTTGCGCTGAGCCAAAGCGGCGGCATCGTCCGCCGGCAGGCGAAGTTAAATGACGGGCCGTGGCCTTCGGGTCATGGCCCGTTCGCATTTCAATCCCTAGATGAGGGCAATGGCGAAGCCGGGACGATCGAACGACTGGGGATTTCCGCGCTGGCGCGGCTATGGCAGCGCGCGCGCGGCCGAGTCCGTGCGCCTGTGCGACCGCCATGGCTGCTCCGAGCCCGGCGACCGGCCGGCGCCGAAATCGCCCAACACCCGCGACCGCTGGTATTTCTGCGAAGCGCATGCGGCCGAGTACAATCGCAACTGGAATTATTTCGAGGGGCTCACCGCCGAGGCCGCGGCCGAGCGCGAGGCCGAGGAGCGGACCGGCGCAGACGCCTTCGCCAGCGCGAGCCATTATGGTTGGGGCGGGCCCGGCGACGGAACCCGCAGCCGCGACGAGATGCGCGCGCTCGAATTGCTAGAACTCGACGCCGACGCGGATTTCGAGGCGGTACGAATCGCCTATCGCCGCCTCGCCAAGGCCAACCACCCGGACACCAACCCGAACGACGCCGAAGCCGCCAAGCGCTTCCACGCCATCCAGGCCGCCTATGACGTGCTGAAGCGCGCCGAGGAGCGCAAGGGCGGCCTCTGAACCCTAGTCCGTGAACATGAAGGTGCCGGTCGCGTGGGCAACCGGGTCGGCCGGATCGCCGTCATGGGCAATGCCGCGGACGAAGGCGACGCTGCGGGTCACGGCATAGCATTCGCCGCGGCCGATCACCGTCCGTCCCGGGGTCGCCGGGCGGAGATAGTCGACGCGCAGGTCGAGGGTCGCCTGGTGGCGGAAGCGATCGAGCCGGCACCAGATCGCGACGCTGGTCGCCATGTCCATCAGGCTGATGATCGGCCCGGAGGCGATGATGCCGCTATCCGGCATGCCGACGAGCTTCTCGTCATAGGGCAGGCCAAGCTCCGCCCAATCCGGGCCATGGTCGACATAGAGGATGCCGAGCGTGCCGCCATGTCCGACGCGGCGCACGTAGGACATGAAGCGCTTCGGATCGAAGCCTTCGGCGGGCAGCTTCGCCTCGGTCACGCCGCGAGCCGCGCGGCGGTCTCGCGCACCAGCGCGATCATGTTGGGAATGCCCTGGGTGCGGTTGGAGCTGAGCTGGTTTCTGAGGTCGAAGCGCGCCAGCGTGCCCTCGATGTCCATTGCCGCGATCTCGCCCGGGGCGCGGTCCTGAACTGCCAGCAGGACCAGGGCGACGATGCCCTTGGTGATCGCGGCATTGCTGTCGGCGAGGAAGTGAAGGCGGCCGTCGGCCTGAGGCACCGGATAGACCCAGACGGCGGCCGAGCAGCCGCGTACCAGCGTCGCGTCGGTCTTGAGGGCGTCAGGCATCGGCTCCAGCGCTCGGCCGAGGTCGATCAGCAGCCGGTAGCGGTCGTCCGCATCCAGAAGCTCGTAATCGTCGTAGACGTCGTCGAGAGAAGGCATGCGCGCGCGTTAGCTTTTCTGTGGCTCCGCGTCATCACCAGCCTGTCACTCTGAACTTGCTTCAGGGTCCATTTCTCCAAGCGCGCCGCGGCTCGCAAATGGATGCTGAAACAAGTTCAGCATGACGAGGGAAGGTTAGCCGTCGACGCCGTTGGCGATCGCTTCCAGCCTGCGCACCCGCGCCTTGAGATCGGCAATCTCGATCCGCGCCGCCGGCGTCGGCGAGGCGGGGGATTGATCCTGCGCCTCCAGTTCGGCGCGCTTCAGGCCGAGCCAGTCGGTCCAGCCGCGCAGCAGGGCCGCGACCACCAGCAGGAAGCCCGCCAGGCCGGCCACCGCCGCGATCATGGTCGTGAGCATCCCGTCCATCTCCATCCTCCTCAGCGGTCGCGCAGCCGCTCGAATTCCTGCTCCAGGCTGTGGTTGCGGTCGGTGGCGATGCGCTCGAGCACCGCGAGCCGGTCCTTCAGCACCTTGATCTCCTCGCGCATCCGCTCGGTCTCGGCCGTGTCCTGGGGAGGAAGCGGGTTGCCATGGCGGTCCCGTCGAACGTTGTACTTCGCCCGCATCACCCCCGCGATCGACGTGATCAGGACGATCAGCACCACCATGATCGCGACATTGCTGCTCATGTTCTTCTCTCCTGAATGCGCATGCGCCGGTCAGTTCAGCGGCTTGTCGCGAAGCGCCTCGATCTGGTCGGCCACTTCGATTCCCTTGTCGGTGATGATCCGCTCGAGCACCCGCACGCGCTGCTCCAACCGTTCGGTGTGGGCCGCATATTGGGCTGCCTTCTCGGCGGTGTTGTGCGACATCAGCTCCAGCTCGCGTTCCTTGAACTTGAGCTTGCGCTTGTGGATGTCCGCCCAGATGCCGCCGATCACGGGAATGCCGACCACGATCACGAAAAAGAGCAGCGCGAAGATCTTGCCGTCCATCACAACCCCCTCAATTCTTGGTCAGGCGAAGCGCGTCGATCTCCTGTGACAGCCGGTGGCTGTCGTCGGTGACGATCCGCTCGACATTGGCGAGCCGGTCCTTGACCGAACCGAGCTCGGCGCGGAGCTGCGCATTCTCCTGGGAAAGCAGCTTGATCCGCTCCATCGCCTCGTCATTCTTCTTGGGATAGACGGCCTGGCCCCAGGCCCCGTCGAGCGGATAGCCGTTCTTGATCCTGAGCCAGGTGGTCAGCACCCAGCCGCCGATTCCGAGCGCCGCCATGATCGCGATGAACGGGAAGATGGTCTGGAAGAATGCAAGCTTGTCGGGGTCCACGGGCAGTCTCCTGAAGAAGAAGGTCAGCGCAGGCTGTCGATCTCGCGGGCGAGACGACGGTCGGGGCTGGTGAGATAGGTCTCGACGTCGGCGAGGCGGCGGTCGATCTCGCGGAAACGGGCGCGCACCATGCGGGCGCTGCGCTTCGGATTCTTGCGCACCTTCTGCCAGAATTCCTTCTCGGCCGGCGCCAGCTCGTCGAGCTCGCGCGGGCGGTTCGGCGCCATGAAGGCGATGAGGAAATAAGCGAGCAGGACCAGCGGCCCGATCACGAACGGGCTGACCACGGTGCCGATCCGCACCATCGTGACGTCGACGCCCCAATAATCGGCGATTCCGGCGCAGACGCCGAGGAACTTGCCGTGCTCCTTGTCGAGATAGAAGCGGGTGTTCTGGCCAGCCATCACATGCGCTCCTGACGGGTCGTCGCGCTGCTGCGGCGCGGTTCGAAATCGCTGACGGCGGGCTTCTCCAGGCTCGGCCTGGCGAGGTCGTGCCCGACCGGGTGCCATCCGGGATTGTCGGCCTGCATGATCCGGTCGATCGTGTTCATTCGCTCCTCGAGGCGGCGGGCGAGCTCGTAAAGCTCGTCGAGCATCTTCTCATCCTCGCCGGTGAGGCTCGAATTGACCTTCCACTTGGTGACATAATGGAGGATCAGCCACGGCAGCGCGACGAACAGGATCGGCATGACGATCAGGGGGATAAGCACGTCTTCCATTTGATCATCCCTCCTGCTTGGAGTCGCCGCCATTGGTGCGGCGGGCAAGCGAGGCTTTCAGCGCCTCCAGCTCCGCGTCGACCTTGTCGGCATTCCTGAGTTCCGCGATCTCGTCGTCGAGGCTCTTGGGTCCGGCGCCGAGGCTCAGCGCGTCGGCCTCGCCCTCGGCGAGATCGGCATGGCGCTCGAGCACGTCGAAGCGCGAAAAGGCCTCGTCCACCTTCGGGCCGGCATACATTTCGCGCATGCGCGTGCGGTTCTGCGCGCTCTCCATGCGGGTCATGATCGCATTCTGGCGGGTGCGGGCCTCGCGAAGCTTGTTCTGGAGCTTGGCGATGTCGGCCTCGGACGCGCGCAGAGCATCGTCGAGCACCTCGATCTCGGCCTTGAGCTGGTCGGCGAGGTCCGCGGCCTTCTGCTTCTCGAACAACGCGGCCTTGGCGAGATCCTCGCGGTCCTTCGACAGCGCGAGCTCGGCCTTCTCGACCCAGCTGTCCTGGACCCGGTCAAGCTTGGTGATCTGGCGGCGCATCTCCTTCTGGTCGGCGATCGTGCGCGCAGCAGACGCGCGCACCTCGACCAGGGTTTCCTCCATCTCCATGATGATCATCCGGATCATCTTGGACGGGTCCTCGGCCTTGTCGAGCAGGTCGGTGACGTTCGCGGCGATGATGTCGCGGGTCCGCGAAAAAATTCCCATGAACACAGGCTCCTTCAAAATCTTGTGCAGGGAGGGCCCGGCACCCGGCGCGTCCGCCGACCGGTACACTCCCCTATAGGGCAGCTTGCGGGCCTCAGGCAGCGACATTCGCCACCTGCGACACCGCGGCGACCGGCTCCAGCGTCGAGTCCCAGCCGCCCGCGGTCACGGCCGCGACGACCGTGATCAGGCTGGCGAAGGTAACGAGGCGAGTGAAGCCGGTCACGTGAAGTTCCTCCCTGAACATCGAGCCCGCTCGTTGCTGGTGCGGCTCGCCAATGGTTCAGCAAGGGGCGTGCCAGTTGGCGGCAAGCCGTGGGAATCGGGGGGAAAGTGACAACTTGCGGGCCCGTGGCGGCACAAAGAAGTTGCCAAGTACTGGGATTCTGCGCCAAGCTTCGGGAATGGAGCGGGCAACGCAGCTGGTGGGGCAGGCCACCTCTTTCCTCGACGCGGTCGAGCGCGCCAGCCGCGCGGCGCCGCTCGACCGGCCGGTGCTGGTGATCGGCGAGCGCGGCACCGGCAAGGAGCTGATCGCCGAACGTCTCCACCACCTTTCCTCCCGCTGGGACGGCCCGCTCATTACCATGAATTGCGCGGCGCTGCCCGAGACTCTGATCGAGGCCGAGTTGTTCGGTCACGAAGCCGGCGCCTTCACCGGCGCCGCCAAGGCGCGGCCCGGCCGCTTCGAGGAAGCCGACGGCGGCACTCTGTTCCTCGACGAGCTGGCGACCCTGTCGAGCCCGGCGCAGGACCGGCTCCTGCGCGCCATCGAATATGGCGAGGTCACCCGAATCGGCGCGTCCAAGCCGCTCCGAGTCGACGTCCGAATCGTCGCCGCGACCAACGAGCACCTGCCGAGGCTCGTCGACGAATCGCGGTTCCGCGCCGACCTGCTCGACCGCCTGTCGTTCGAGGTCGTCACCCTGCCGCCGCTTCGCCACCGCGAGAGCGATATCCCCGTCCTCGCCGACCATTTCGGCCGGCGAATGGCGATGGAGCTGGAATGGGAGGTGTGGCCGGGCTTCAGCGAGCGCGTGAGCGAGCGAATGCTTTCCTACGAATGGCCCGGCAATATCCGCGAGCTCAAGAACGTCATCGAGCGCGCGGTCTATCGCTGGGGCGTACCGGACTCGCCGATCGACGAGATCAGCTTCGATCCCTTCGCCTCGCCCTGGGCGCCCGCTCCGAGCGGGCCGCGCCCCAAGGCGGAGCCCGAAGCCATCGCTGCCGGGGAGCAGCAGGTGTTGCCGCCGCTGCCTGCGCCCAGCGGCTACGACCCCGGCGACTGCGCGGACTTCCGCCTCGCCGTCGCGGAGTACGAGAAAGCGATCCTCGCCGCGGCTCTGGAGAAATGCCGCTGGAACCAGCGCGCCGCCGCCCAGGCCCTGAAGCTCACCTACGATCAGCTAAGGCACGCCCTGAGGCGCCACGAACTGCAATGAGCTTAAGCCCCTCCTTTGCACGGAGGGGAGTTTTCAGCGGTCGTGCTTGTCGGCGCGGCGTTTGCCGAACAGCAGGCCGCGTTCCATGTGGGCTCGGGTCTCGCGATAATAAGCGGACAAGAACTCGTAATCATCCCCCGGGCCCCAGAAGCCGATCTTGTTCCGGATCGTGTCGGCGACCAGGCGAAGGGTCTCGGGTTGGCCGTCGCGGAGGACCTGCTCGAGGGTCTGCAACTCGTACACGCCGTACGCGTCGAGCTGCTCCCTGGTGAACTGGCCGCCGCTGGCCTCGACGAGTGGGGCGTAGGCGACGAGGTCGTAGCTCAAATTGCGCTTGGGGATGTTCACGACCCAGGTGCCGGCGAGGAGGTCGCCGACGCGCAGGCGGTCCTTGTTGAAGAAGGGGAAGAGGGTGAAGACCAGCACCCACAGCACCCCGCCCCAGGCGAGCAGGGCGTCGCCGCTGTCGGTCTCGACCGCCGCATAGATGAGGTAGGAGAGCGGCAGATAAAGCTCGACCTCGCGCATCAGGTTGCGCGCGACGACGCTCTCGCTGGTCAGCCGCTCGCCGCTCCGCGCGACCACGCGCAGGCCGAAGGCGCGCTTGCCCCAGGTCGCGGCGCGGGTGCCCGCCTCGAACAGGATGAAGTAGAAATTGCGGATCAGGAAGAAGCCGAGCAGCCACACCACGCCGACGAACTCCAGCGCCCATTCGCCGCCGCCCGAGGCGCTGAAGCCGACCGCCGAGAAGACCGCGGCCAAAGTCAGCACGATCAGCGCCAGGAACATGATCAGCAGGTCGATGATGAACGCGCCGACCCGCTGGCCGCCGGTGGCGAGGCCGAGGCTGAGGTCGACTCCTTCCGGCGTGACCAGGCTACGCCGGTCGCGAGCCGCGTGAGGACCGAGAACGTGCGCCTCAGCCATCGGCGCGCTGCCTCGGAATATAAAAGTATGCGAGCCAGAGCAGCAGCAGGGTCCAGCCGATGAAGTAGCGCGTCCAGTCGCCGCTGATCAGCTGGCGGCCGAAGCCTTCGAGCAGGCCGGCGCACATCAGCATGATGACCACGCCGATCATCGCGATCGCCGCGCTCCGCCCAGCCCGGGTCGCCGCGGCGAGCCTTGTCTCCTCGCCGGGGAACACCACCGCCCAGCCGATCCGGAAGCCGGCGGCTCCGGCAAGGACGATGGCGAACAATTCGGT
Organism: Pseudomonadota bacterium; assembly: GCA_023417515.1. Classification (GTDB taxonomy): domain Bacteria; phylum Pseudomonadota; class Alphaproteobacteria; order Sphingomonadales; family Sphingomonadaceae; genus Allosphingosinicella. The sequence continues at coordinate 23,908 of JAEZFL010000082.1, forward strand.
CGTGCCGTGGATCGAGAGCCAACCGCCCAGCTCGAACGCGAGACCCTTGTCCTGGAACAGCGCGAAGAAGGCGCCGAGCATCGTTCCGTTGTGGACGAGCAGCATCGCCGTCGGCACTCCGAACGCGAAGCCGAGCGCGAAGCACATCAGCGACACCTGGGCATTGTGAGTGAACAGGAAGGTCGCGAAGAAGCTGAGGCCGGTGCCGCCTTCAGGTGCGTCGTACAGCGTTCGGCGCAGCTCCTCGGCACTGACCTGGAAATCGCGGCCGCCGCCCAGCTCGCCGGGGACGAAGGCGTCGAACCAGGTCGGGTCATTGGCCACGAGCAGATAGGCCGCGACCGCACCGAGCGCCATCAGCAGCGCCGACACGATCGTCTCGCGCCACAGGCTCCTGACCGCGTCCGGCCAGTCGGTGCGGAAGAAGGCGAGGAACTTGGCGCCGGCGGTCGTGCGAACGCCATAAACGAAGAAATAGGCCCGAGCGCACAGGCCCTCGAGATAGGTGATGAGCTCGAGGTCGAGCGATGTCTCGCGCGCCAGCGACAGCGAGGAGAGGGCGCCGCGATAAAGGACGGGGAGGGCGAGCAAATCCTCGTCCGACAGCGCGCGCACCGACTTGCGCTCGGCGATGCGCAGGATCGCCTCGAGGCGCTGCCAGTCGCCCTCGCGCTGCGCGCGGAACTGGCGGGCGATGGTCTGGGTGCTCATGCCGTGCGACTCACAGGCGCCCCCGCCGCTTGAGGTCCATATAGGCGTTGACCACGGCGGGCCCGGCCTGCGCCGCCGGGGCCTCGACCACCTCGACTCCGAGATGGCGGAGCCTGGTCAGCACGAGCCGCCGCTCGCGCAGAAGCCCGGCCGCGGTGACGGCGCGGTTGAGGTCGTCCGGCTCGTTCGGCTCGGCGGCGGTGAAGGCCTCGAGCTCCGCGTCGCGAAGCACGACGAACAGCAGCAGATGCTTGCCGAGCAGCGGCGCCAGAGCGCTCATCATCAGCTCGGCGGCGACGGTGTCGGTGAACTCGGTGAAGACGATGATCAGCGAGCGCCGCCTGAGTCCGCTCGCCAGGGTCGCGAGGCCGAGCGTGTAATTGGTCTCGTTGCTCGAATAGTCGATGTCCGCGGCGACCCGCTGGAGAACCCCGAAAGCGGCCGGGCCCGACACCACCTTGCTCGACGCGCGCGGCTTGGAGTCGAAGGCGAACAGGCCGATCCGGTCGCCCTGCTTCAGCGCCACGAAAGCCGTGAGCAAGGCCGCCGCAACCGCGCTGTCGATCCGCGGCACGCCTTCCATCGGCTCGCACATCGAGCGGCCGCTGTCGATCGCGACGACGATGTTGTTGTTACGCTCGACCCGATATTCCTTGGCGATCAGGCGGGTGTGGCGCGCCGACTGCTTCCAGTCGATACAGCGCCGGTCCATGCCCTGGCGATAGTCGGCGAGCGATTCGAACTCCTGCCCCTCGCCGATCTGCTGCCGGGCGATCTGGCCGTGCATCATCTCGCGGGTCGCGAGCTGGACGCCTTCGTCGCGGGTCGGACGGATGTCGGGCGTGACGAGGATCGGACGGTCGAACTCGACCCGCCGCTGCTTCCACACGAGGCCGAGCAAGCCGGGAAGGCGAAGCCACAGGCCGGCGATGCGGCCGCTCCCGCGCCGCTCCGCATTCAGCGCAACCGTGGCGCCGGAGACAGGCAGGCCGGCGGCGGGCTTCAGACGTCGGCGCATCCTTCCGACCAGCGCAAGCGGGCCCTCCAGGTCGAGCGCAATCTCGGCGCCGCGCGGAGCGCTCGTCCCGCGCGCCTGGATCTCGACGTCGAAGGTTTCGCCGACATTGACGATCTGCGCGCCGTCGCATTGCAGCTGGAGCCGGCGCGGCGACGGCCCGGTCAGCGCATCGAGCGCTGCGAGGGTGAGAAGCACGAAGAGCAGGCCGAGGCCGGCCGTCCACGCGTCGGGCATCGCCAAAGCGAGGACGAGCGCCACCGGCGCGACCGCGGCAGCCAGAAGCACCATCCTTCGGGTCGGATAGATCAACGCGGTGCCTCGACCTCTTCGATCAATCGCTGGACGACGCTCTCGACCGGGCGGCCCTCGATCTCGGCCGCGGGCGACAGGATGACCCGGTGGCGAAGCACCGCCGGCGCGAGCACCTTGACGTCGTCGGGAATGACATAGTCGCGCCCGTCGAGCGCCGCCCGCGCCCGCGCGGCACCGGCAATCAGCGCCGCGGCGCGCGGGGACGCGCCGCCTTCGAGGTCCGGCGCCGTCCGCGTCGCGCGGATCAGGCTCACCACATAATCGACCACCTCGCCCACCATCGGCAGCGAAGCGACGGTGGCGATCGCCGCCTCGAGCAGGGCGGCGTCGACCTTCGGCGCGATGCCCCACTCCTCCGGCCGCGGCGCGCCGAAGCGGGCGCCGTGGGCCGCGACGATCCGCCGTTCCTCCTCATGGCTCGGATAGTCCATCCTGTGCTTGAACAGGAAGCGGTCGAGCTGCGCCTCGGGCAACGGATAGACGCCCTGCTGCTCGATCGGATTCTGGGTGGCGATCACCATGAAGTGCGGCGGCAGCTCGTGGGTCACGCCGTCGATCGTCACCGCGCGCTCCTGCATCGCCTCCAGCAAGGCCGCCTGGGTCTTGGGCGGCGTTCGGTTGATCTCGTCGGCGAGCAGAAGCTGGCAGAAGATCGGGCCTCGGGTCAGAGTGAACTGGCTGGTCTGGAAGTTGAACAGGTTGGAGCCGACGATGTCGCCCGGCATCAGGTCGGGGGTGAACTGGATCCGGCCGAAATCGAGCCCCAGCACGCGCGCGAAGCATTGCGCGAGGAAGGTCTTGGCGGTGCCCGGCGGCCCTTCCAGCAGGATATGGCCCGAGGAGAAGAGCGCGATCAGCATCAGCTCGACCGCCTCGTCCTGGCCGACGATCGCGCGCGCGACCTCGCTGCGAATGTCGTCGGCAAGCTCCTTCACCTCGCCGACCGCGAGCTTGCGGCCTTTGTCCATCTCGACTGTCACCGGATCAGGTCCTTCTTCCATCGGAAAAGAGCGCGCGCGGCCGACATCAATTCGTACCGGTCGCGGGCGGAGCGAAGCGTGCGGGCGAGAAAAGTGAAAGGCGGCTCGCCGGGCCGCGTGAAGCGGTCGAGATAGGCTTCGAGCGCCTCGTCATGCAGGTTGGGCGGAGCGGCGCCGGCGCGCGCAGCCTCGTCGCGCACGACGTCGGCATAGCCGCCGCCGAGTCGCACGTCGCGCCTGGCCAGACGCACCAGCCCGGCGCTGTTCTCGACCAATGCCGCCTTGCCGAAGGGGATGGCGCGGGCGGGCGGCCGCGCGGGGCCGAAGCGCATCGCGCCATGGAGGCCGGCGAGGAACGCCGCCGCGATCAGCGCCAGGGTCATCGCCAGGAAAGGCGGCTCCAGCATCGACTTCAAGAGGCTTCGGCCGCCGCCATAACCGTTGACGGTGAGATCGAAATATATGGGCCCCGTCGCGTCCGGCTTCATCGCCGCGAGCATCTGCACCGCGGCGCGCGCCCGGTCGGGGTCGGAAATGCCGTGATTGTTGAGCAGATCCGGGTCGGCGACGATGTAGAGCGGCTGGTCCTCAAAGCGCGCGACCAGCATGTCGCCGTCGGGCGTGGTGAGGAGAGGATCGAGACCGCGCCCCTCGATCACCTGAGGCGAGGCGGGCAGGGGAGCCGACACGCCACGCAGAATGTCGTAGCCCCGCGCGCGGCCGCGGCCGGCCTGTCGCTGGTTGAGCGAGCTCACTTCGACATCGTCCTCGAAGAGGCGCTCAGCGGTGCTGCCGAGCCCGGGTCCGAGGCTGCGTACCCAGCCGCGCCGATCGGGGTCGCGGACCACGTCCCATTTGGGCAGGATCAGGACTGTCGGCCGGTCGTAGCGCTGGTTGAGCAGCCGCTCGACCTCCGATCGCTCGGTCTCGGGCTCGAGCGCCACCACGACGAGATCGCCCGTATAGAGCTGGTCGCCGCTTCGGATCAGGTCGGTCTCGTAGAAATCGTCGGTGAGGTCGACGATGCCCTTGAACCCGATCGCCGCGACCGACAGCGCGGTCCCGCGCCCGCCGCTTCGGCCGCCCGCCTGGCCGCCCCAGGACAGCAGCATGACGAATGCGGCGAAGCTCACCAGGCCGGCAACGATCAGGCCGATCACGAAGGCGGGGCGGAAAGGGCTGGTTTCCTTCGTCATCCGCGCCAGCTTTCGGCGAAGGCGAAGCGCTCATAAGCGGTGCGGCATTCGCGCCAGTCGTCGGCATCGAGCGCTCGGCCGCCGAACAGGCTCCGCTCGACGGCCCGAACAATGGCTCGGAATGCCTCGGCGGGTCCGCGCGGAAGCGAGGGCAGGCCGGCGATGTCACGGCTGGTCAAGGCGCGGCGGATCGTGTCCGGGCGGCGCTGGTCGATCTCCTCGATGCTTCGGAACAGGAGGAGGTGCGCGGCCTCCGAATAGAGGCCCTTGGCGGCGAGCGCATCGGCGTCGCCCAGAAGCTGCCGCGCGGGCTGCTCGGCCATGTGCCACTCGGGTTCCTCGGCCTCGTCCTTGCCGCGCCGGCGGAAGCTGAAGCCGGTCAGGCGGCTGACGATCAGGTAGAGGAGGAACAGGACCGCAGCAGCGACAAGCGCCCAGAACATGAAACGGAAGAAGGGCGCCAGGTTGACGAGCCCGCTCATGTCCGGCGGCGGATCGACCTGCGGCGGCTGGAACGGCTCCAGCCGGAACTGGATCGAGCGGTCGTCGAGCAGGGAGCGGTGGGCCTCCTCGAACCCGTCCAGCGGCTGGATCGCCCGCTCCGCATCGCTGCCTACGGGCCGCTTGACCACCATGCTCCGCTCAATTCCCCCGGTTGCCGCCTAGCAAAGCAGGGCCGCCCGGTCGGCGCAACCCGTAACGCATTGGCACGGCAGCCCTTGACTTGCTTTCGGCGCGGGTTCCAACTGTCGACGCATTCAATTTGGGGGAATGATCATGCGTACTCTGCTCACCCTTGTCGCCCTCGCCACACTGGCCGCCTGCGGCGGCTCAGGCGAAAGCGATTCCCGCCGCGACCGCGATTCCGCACGAGCCGAGCGCGACCGCGATGGAGATTCCAAGGCGCGCGATGAAGAGCGCTCGTCGCGCGATGACCGCGGCCGACGCGAGGCCGATCCCGGCCTCGAGGACGAGTTGCGCGCCGAGGTCCGCCAGTTCCGCGAAACGCTGCCGGCTCGCGAAGGCGTGCTGACCATCACCGACGTCGACCTCGACGGCGCCGAGATCATCTATACCGGCCGCGTCGATGCGGACTTCAACAGCTCGAGCATCGCCGAATTCCGGCGCGTGGTCAGCCGTGACCTGTGCACCGGCCAGACCGGCGAGGTGATCCGACGCGGCGGCGCCTATACCTATGATCTGCGCGACCGCGACGGCGACGATTTCGAGACGACCGTGTCGAGCTGCGACTGATCGGCCGGTTCGGCGGGAAATTGGGGAGGGAGGAGCAATCATGCGCGCCTTGTTTCTGGTCGCCTTGGCATGCGTCGCCCAGGCGGCGCCCGCTCAAACCGGTGCAGACCGGCAGCGCCTCGCCGCTGAGCTGCGAGCCGACGTCGAGGCCTATCGCGTGAACCTTCCGACGAGGGAAGGGCCGCTGACCATCACCCGGGTCGATCTGCGCGGCGTCGAGATCGTCTATACGGGTCTCGTCGATAGCGACGTCGACCAGGCGGCGATCGCGGTGTTCAGGCGCGAGGTCGCGCGCGGTTTGTGCACGGGGCAGACCAGAGAGGTGATCCGCCGCGGCGGCTCCTTCACCTACGACCTCAGGGACCTCGCCGGCGAGCGTTTCGTCACGACCGTCGCCACCTGCCGGTGAAGCGAGCCCGTCAGGGCTCGGGCGCCGCCGCCAGGTCCTTGAGAGGCACGTTCGGATCGGCGAGCCTCGCCGGGTCGGGCGCGAGGCCGTCGAGGATGAGCTTGCGCCCCTGGACATAGTCGCGGGTCGCGTTGACGCAGTCGAGAGCGATCACCCGGCCCTGCTTCAGGTAGATGACGGAGAAGGCGCGCGCCGCCGGATCGCCGCGCACGACCGTCGCGTCATGGCCGGCCGACAGGCCGACGGTCTGCAGCCGCAGGTCATACTGATTCGACCAGAACCACGGCAAAGCATCATATTCGGCATCGAGGCCGGCGATGGTCCTGGCGGCCACAGTCGCCTGATCGTGGGCGTTCTGGACCGATTCCAGCCGGACCGGCGCGCCGTCGGCGAAGCGGTTGGAGTGAAGCGCGCAGTCGCCGACCGCGAAGATGTCGGGGAGAGACGTACGGCACTGCGAGTCCACCGCCACGCCGTTCCCGCTCCGAGCCCCGGCATCGCGGAGCGGATCGATCGCGGCATCGATGCCGATGCCGACGATCACCATCTCCGCCGCCAGCAGCGATCCGTCGCACAGGCGCACGCCGCTCACCCGGCCTTCGCCGACCAGGCAGTCGACCCGAGCGCCGAGCCTGACGTCCACTCCGTGGGCGCGATGCTCCGCCTCATAGAAGCGCGACAGCGGTTCGCCGGCGACCCGGGCAAGCACCCGGTCGAGGGCTTCGAGCAGGACGACCTGCTTGCCGAGCTTGGCGAGCACGGCGGCGGCCTCGAGCCCGATATAGCCGCCGCCGATCACGACGGCGCGGTCGACGACGCCGAGCTCGCCGATCATGCGGTCGACGTCGGCGCGCGTGCGGACGGTGTGGACGCCGGCGAGGTCGGTCCCCGCGCAGGCGAGCTGCCGCGGCGCCCCGCCCGCCGCCCAGATCAACCGGCCGTAGCCGATGGCCTCGCCATCGTCGGTCGAGACTCGGTGCCCTTCGGGATCGACTGCGACCACGCGCCGCCCGAGCAGCATCGCCACGCCGCGCTCCTCCCAGAAGGCGGCCGGGCGGATCAGCATGCGCTCGAACGCCTTCTCGCCGGCGAGATAATCCTTGGACAAAGGCGGGCGCTCATAGGGCAGGACCGGCTCGGCGCCGACGAGAGCGATGCTTCCGGCAAAGCCGTTCTGCCGCAACGCGATCGCGGCCTGAGCGCCGCCATGGCCCGCCCCGACGATCACCACGTCAAAGGTCATTCGCACGCTTCCTCTTTCGACGCCACCATGGTTTACTGGCGCGGCCGGGACATGGCGACCGGCAGGGGCGATCGGGCAGGGAAATCTGGAGGCCCGAGGGGGAATCGAACCCCCGTGCACGGATTTGCAGTCCGCTGCGTCACCACTCCGCCATCGGGCCTCGGGAGGTGAGGGGGCGACATGATGGGCTTTGACTCCACTGTCAACTGCGGCCGCCGCGGCGCATGATCGGGGTCGCGGCGCGCCATGCGCGGGCAGGACTGCGCGCCGTCGTCGACTTCGCGCTGCCGCCGCGCTGCCCCGGCTGCGGGCTGGTGACCCAGGCTCAGGACGCCTTCTGCTACGGATGCTGGTCCGGTCTGGATTTGCTCGGCCCGCCCTGCTGCGCCACCTGCGCGCTCCCGTTCGAGCATGGCGGTGCCGGGGAGGATGCGCTGTGCGCCGCCTGCATGGCCGATCCGCCCGCTTTCGACCGGCTGCGCGCCGCAGTCGCTTATGGCGAGCTTGCCCGAGCGGTTGCGCTCAAGCTCAAATATGGCCGCAAGCCCGGAGTCGCCGGAACGATGGCCAGCCTGATGGCGCGCCATGTCGATGCCGCGGCGCGGCCGGTCCTGTGCCCGGTGCCGCTCCACCGCTGGCGCATCTGGCGGCGCGGCTACAACCAGTCGGCACTGATCGCGGCCACGTTCGGCCGACGCTTCGGGCTGGAAGTGCGCCCGGACCTGCTGCTCCGGGTCAAGCGCACGCCGCCGCTCAAGGGCATGAGTCCGCGCGAGCGGCGCCTGACCGTGCGCGGCGCCTTCCGCATCAACGACCGTCACCGCGCCGCCATCGCCGGGCGCAACATCCTGCTCATCGACGACGTTTTCACGTCAGGAGCCACCGCAGGAGCCTGCGCCCGGGTGCTGAAGCGCGCCGGCGCGGCCGACGTGTCGGTGCTGTGCTGGGCGCGGGTGGTCCGCGACGGCGAACATTGACAGCCACGGCGGTCATGCTCACTTGCCGCCGCGAACAAGGATGCCGAGAATGCCGCGCGTCGAAATCTACACGAAGATATTCTGTCCTTATTGCACCCGCGCCAAGCGGCTGCTGAGCGACAAGGGCGTCGCTTTCGCGGAATATGACATCACGCTCGGCGGCGCGAAGCGCGACGAGATGCTAGCCCGCGCCAACGGCAGGTTCACAGTGCCGCAGATCTTCATCAACGACCATCATGTCGGCGGATCGGACGATCTCTACGCGCTCGAGGCGTCGGGGCGGCTCGACCCATTGCTGCAGGGCTGAATGCGAATCGGCGTCTACCAGGCGCGGACGGGGATCGATCCCGCCGCCAATGCCGACGCGCTCGAGCGGGCGGTGGCGGACTCGGCGAGGGGCGGCGCGGCGATTCTGTTCACGCCGGAGATGAGCGGCCTGCTCGACCGCGACCGCGAGCGTGCTGCGCCGCATTACCGGCGCGAGGGCGACGACCCGCTGCTCGCCCGCGTTCGGGCCGCTGCCCGCGACCATGGCATCTGGGTCGAGCTCGGCTCGCTCGCCCTGCTCGCCGAGGAAGGCGATCAGCTGGTCAACCGCTCCTTCCTGATCGACGATCGGGGCGAAATCCGCGCCCGTTACGACAAGATCCACCTGTTCGACGTGGACCTGCCGACCGGCGAGAGCTGGCGCGAATCCGCCTCCTTCGCCGCCGGCGACGCGCCGGTCCTCGCGGATAGCCCGGTGGGGCCGCTCGGCCTGTCGATCTGCTACGATCTGCGTTTCTCCGGTCTTTACGCGCGCCTCAGCGAGGCGGGCGCCGCAGTGCTCAGCATCCCCGCCGCCTTCACCGTGCCGACCGGCGAGGCGCATTGGCACGTGCTTCTGCGCGCCCGAGCGATCGAGGCGCAGGCGTTCGTCGTCGCCGCGGCCCAGGGCGGTGATCACGAGGACGGCCGCGCAACTTACGGCCATTCGCTGGTCGTCGATCCGTGGGGGCGCGTGCTGCTCGACATGGGCAAGGACAGCCCGGCGCTCGGCTTCGCCGATCTCGACATGGCAATGCTCGGCGACGTTCGCACGCGCCTGCCGGTGCTCGCCCATCGCCGGCTGATCCCGCAGGCGGTGCGGGCATGATCGTCTTCGACCTGCGCTGCGCGTCGTCGGGCCATGTCTTCGAGGCCTGGTTCGGCTCGTCGGACGATTACGAGTCGCAGCGGACTCGCGGCCTGGTCGCATGCCCGATCTGCGGCGATCCGGACGTCGCCAAGGCGCCGATGGCGCCCGCCGTGCCGAAGAAGGGCGGCAGCGCTCCGCCGGCCGACATGATGTCGGCGCCGCCGGCGGCGGTGAAGGAGATGCTCGGCAAGATGGCGGCGCTTCAGCGCGAGATTCTGGCGAAATCCGAATGGGTCGGCGACCGCTTCGCGACCGAGGCGCGCGCCATGCATGTCGGCGACATCGACTCGCGGCCGATCCACGGCCACACCACGCCCGAGCAGGCCGAAAGCCTCGCCGAGGACGGCGTGCCGGTCGCGCCCCTCCTGTTCCCGGTGGCGCCGCCCGGCGAGGAGAACTAGCGGCTTTAGACCAGTTGCCAGCGCAGTCTCCGGCGGATACCCAAGGTCTATGTTGTTCCTCTTGGCCGCTACCGCGATTTCAGCTCACGCGTTTCAGCCGACTATCCATTTTCTCGATGATTATGAAGAGATCGATGGTTCGTTGAGTCCTGGAGATGCACCATCGGAGAATGGGCGCCCCGGTGACCTTTACTTTACCGGGGACGGCGGCGGCGCATTGATTAAAGTCCAAGTTGTGGCGTCTGGCTTTAGGCCTGAGCTGAGCGTCTCGGGGGGAGAGGGTATACAGTGGACCGCCCGTGGCGCCCGGGAAGCGACTGTCTATTTTCGGGTCGAGCGGCCAACCCGCCTCATTTCTGTTTCTGTGTCGGCTCAGGAGCCCGGGCAATATGGCTCTTACTCGATCACTTTGGTTCCGCTTCAGCCGGAGGTGATAGCACCCCCTGCCATCCTAGCGCCTCCGCGGCGATAGATTGACCCGAACCGCGGCTTGGCCGAAAAGGCACCGCAGTGGACGGCCCCGTAGCTCAGCCGGATAGAGCATCAGATTCCTAATCTGAGGGCCACAGGTTCGAATCCTGTCGGGGTCACCACCGTTCACCTCCAACCCGCGAATGTCCAGTTATCGCCGAACGGCCCCGGTCGGGTTGCCGAGGCGGCGGTTGAGGTCCGCGGCCGGCGCCAGGGCGCCTTTGCGCATCAATCCAGCAGCTCCACCGCCATTGCCGTGGCTTCGCCGCCGCCGATGCACAAGGTGGCGAGGCCGCGTTTGCCGCCGGTGGTCGCCAGGGCCGAGATGAGGGTGCACAGGATGCGCGCGCCGCTCGCGCCGATCGGGTGGCCCAAGGCGGTGGCGCCGCCGTGGATGTTCAATTTGTCGTGCGGGATTCCGAGGTCGCGCATGGCGATCATCGCGACGCAGGCGAAGGCCTCGTTGACCTCGTAGAGATCGACGTCGTCGATGTTCCAGCCGGCTCGGTCCAATGCCTTGCGGACGGCGGGGACGGGCGCGGTGGTGAACTGGCTCGGCTCGGCGGCGTGGGCGGCGTGGGCGACGATCCGGGCGACCGGCTTCACGCCCATGCGCTCGGCGACGCTGGCGCGGGTGATGACCAGGGCCGCGGCGCCGTCCGAGATGCTGCTCGCATTGGCGGCGGTGATGGTGCCGTCCTTGGCGAAGGCGGGCTTGAGCTGCGGGATCTTCTCGGGATTGGCCTTGCCGGGCTGCTCGTCGCGGTCGACAATGGCTTCGCCCTTGCGGCTGGTGACGGTGACAGGGACGACCTCGCGGTCGAAGGCGCCGGAGGTGATCGCGGAATTGGCGCGACGCAGGGACTCGATCGCGTAATCGTCCTGGGCGCCGCGGGTGAACTGATATTCGCGCGCAGAATCCTCGGCGAAGGTGCCCATGGCGCGGCCGCTGTCATAGGCGTCCTCGAGGCCGTCGAGCATCATGTGGTCGTAGACCGTGTCGTGGCCGATGCGGGCGCCGGAGCGGTGCTTCTTCATGAGATAGGGGGCGTTGGACATCGACTCCATGCCGCCGGCGACGATGAGGTCGGCGCTTCCGGCGGCGATCATGTCATGGGCGAACATGGCAGCCTGCATGCCCGATCCGCAGACCTTGTTGACTGTGGTCGCCTCGACGGACTTGGGGAGGCCGGCGCCGAGGGCGGCCTGGCGGGCGGGGGCCTGGCCGAGGCCGGCGGGGAGGACGCAGCCCATGAAGATCTTGTCGACCTGGTCGCCCTGGATCCCGGCGCGGTCGATGGCGCCCTTGACCGCGGTTGCGCCCAATTCGGTCGCGGAGACTCCGGCGAGGCTGCCCTGGAACGAGCCCATCGGCGTTCGGGCGTAGGAGAGGATGACGATGGGGTCGTAGGCGGGGGCGGTGGCCATGGGTCGTGATTCCTTCCAATTCCGCTCACCTCGAGCGAAGTCGAGAGGGGTGTTCGAGCGAAGCCGAGAACAGGGCCTCGGCTGCGCTCGGCCGGGTGTCTCGACTTCGCTCGACATGAGCGGCTGTGGGACCGGCACATAAGTCCTTCCGGGGGCGTATTCAAACGCATCCGCGCTCGCTAGGCTGGCGGGATGATCAGCCGTCTCGCTCTCTCCGCCGCGGCCGTCGCATTGGCCGGCTCCGTCGCTTTCGCCCAGCCTGCGGCCACCCCTGCCCCGCCGCCCGAGCGCAACCTCCAGGTGCTCCCGAGCGACATGCCGCAGGCTCAACTCATCCAGGTGATGCAGTCGTTCAGCCGGGCGCTCGGCGTTCAGTGCAGCCACTGCCACGTGCAGGGCGACTTCGCGTCGGACGCCAATGGGCACAAGAATATCGCGCGCGGAATGCTGCGCATGACCCAGCGGCTCAACCGTGAGCTTCTGCCGGAGATCCAGGGACTCGGCGAGCCTCGGGTGAGCTGCTTCACCTGTCATCGCGGCGAGGCCCAGCCGGCGACCGCGCCCGGCGCCCAGCCCGCGCCGCACACCCACAGGGGCGAGCGCGGCTAGGCTTCCCCCCTGTCACCCCGGACTTGATCCGGGGTCCACCTTCTTGCGCGGCGGGTGAAAGGAAAATGGATGCCGGATCAAGCCCGGCATGACGGATGGGCCTCCTTGTCGGCGGCTTCGGCGCTCTGCTAGGGGCCGCCGCCAAAGGGAGACAGACATGTCCGATTACGGGCTCGACTTCGCGCTCGGCGAGATGGCCGACACGATCCGCGACACCACCCGCCGCTTCGCCGAGGAGCGGATCGCGCCGCTGGCTGCGAAGATCGACGAGGAGGACTGGTTCCCGACCGAGCTGTGGCCGGAGATGGGCGCGCTCGGCCTTCACGGAATCACCGTCGACGAGGCGGACGGCGGACTCGGCCTCGGCTATCTCGAGCATGTCGTTGCGCAGGAGGAAGTGGCTCGGGCGTCGGCGTCGATCGGGCTCAGCTACGGCGCCCACTCGAACCTTTGCGTCAACCAGATCCGGCGCTGGGCGAGCCCGGAGCAGAAGGCGAAATATCTCCCCAAGCTGATCAGCGGCGAGCATGTCGGGTCACTTGCCATGTCCGAGGCGGGCGCGGGCTCGGACGTCGTGTCGATGAAATTGAAGGCCGACAAGGCCGACGGCGGCTACGTGTTCAACGGCACCAAATTCTGGATCACCAACGCGGCCTATGCCGACACTCTGGTCGTCTACGCCAAGACCGGCGAAGGCAGCCGCGGCATCACCACCTTCATCATCGAGAAGGGTTTTGAGGGCTTCGCCATCGGCCAGAAGCTCGACAAGATGGGCATGCGCGGATCGCCGACAGCGGAGCTCATCTTCAACGACTGCTTCGTTCCCGACGAGAATGTAATGGGGCCGGTCAACGGCGGAGTCGGTGTGCTGATGAGCGGGCTCGACTACGAGCGGACCGTGCTCGCCGGGATCCAGCTCGGGATCATGCAGGCGTGCCTCGACGTCGTCCTGCCCTACGTCCGCGAGAGGAAGCAGTTCGGCAAGCCGATCGGCGCCTTCCAGCTCATCCAGGCCAAGGTCGCCGACATGTATGTCGCGCTCAATTCCGCGCGCGCCTACGTCTACACGGTCGCCAGGAACTGCGACGCGGGGAAGACGACGCGGTTCGATGCCGCCGGCGCGATCCTGCTGGCGTCCGAAAGCGCGGTGAAGGTGAGCCTCGAGGCGATCCAGGCGCTTGGCGGCGCGGGCTACACCAAGGACTGGCCGGTCGAGCGCTACATGCGCGACGCCAAGCTGCTCGACATCGGCGCCGGCACCAACGAGATCCGGCGGATGCTGATCGGGCGCGAGCTGATCGGGGCCTGAGCTTAAGCCCTCCCCACAAGGGGGAGGGGATTAGGTGCTACCAAATCCGAACGCGCTGCTCCGGCGCCAGGAACAGGCGCTGGCCCTGCTGGACGTTGAAGGCGGCGTACCACGGGTCGAGGTTGCGCACGGTGAGGGCGCGGAACTGGCCCGGGGCGTGGCCGTCGGTGGCGATCCGCTGGCGCAGCGCCTCGTCGCGCATCTTCGTCGCCCAGGCCTGGGCGAAGGCGATGAAGAAGCGCTGGTCGCCGGTCATCCCGTCGATCACCGGCGCCTCGCGCCCGCCGAGCGAGGCGCGGTAGGCGTCATAGGCTGCGGCGAGTCCGGCGACGTCGGCGATATTCTCGCCGAGGGTCAGGCGGCCGTTGACATTGAGGCCGGGCAGCGCCTCGTAGGCGTCATATTGGGCGGCGAGGGCGTTGCCGGCCTGCTGGAATCGCTCGAAATCCTGCGGGGTCCACCAGTTGCGCAGGCGGCCGGTCGAGTCGAACAGGGCGCCGTTATTGTCGAAGCTGTGGCTGATCTCGTGGCCGATGACAGAGCCGATCGCGCCATAATTGAAGGCGGCGTCGGCGGCGGGATCGAAGAAGGGCCGCTGGAGGATCGCCGCGGGGAAGTTGAGGGCGTTCTGCACGGGCAGGTTGACCGCGTTCACCAGCTGCGGCGGCATCCACCATTCGTTGCGGTCCATCGGCCGGCCGATCTTGGCGATCTGGTGGCGATATTCGGCGAGGCCGGCATTGCGCTGGTTCGCGTAGGGATTGTCGGCACTGATCTGGACGTCCGAATAATTGCGCCAGGTGTCGGGATAGCCCACGCCAACGACGATCGAGCGGACTTTCCGCAGCGCTTCTTCCTTGGTCGACGGGGCCATCCAGTCGATCGCCTCGACCCGGCGGGCGAAGGCGGCCTTGATGTTCTCGACCATCTCCTGGACCTCGGCCCGGGCCGAGGCCGGGAAGTAGCGCTCGACATAGGCTTGGCCGACCGCGTCCTGGAGCGCCGAGCTGACCGCGTTGAGGGCGAGCTGGTCGCGCGGGCGCTGCTGCGGCGTGCCGTTGAGAGCGGTGCCGTAGAAGGCGAAGCTGGCGTTGCGGATCGGCGCGGGCAGGACGTTGGCCTGCTGGTTCAGGGTATGGAAGACGAGCCATTCCTTCCACGCCTGGAGCGGCTCGGAGGCGACCAGCGCGGAGAGCTGCGGGATCGCGCCCGCATGATAGGCCTGGAAGCGCGGCGCGTTGGCGAGCCCGGCGGCGCCGAGCATGGCGCTCCAGTCGATGCCGGGAGCGCGCTGCTCGAGCTCGGCCCGGGTCCACACGGTGGCGCCGCGCGCAAAGTCCTCGCTCTCCTCGCGGGTGGCATGGGCGCGGGCGATCTTGGTCTCGAGGTCCATGATCCGGCCAGCCGCGCCCTGCGGGTCGGCGATTCCGGCATTCTGGAGGATCGTGGCGATATAGGCGCGATATTGGTCGCGCAGCCCGGACATCCGGGCGTCGCCGGAAAGGTAATATTCGCGCTCGGGAAGGCCGATTCCGCCCTGCATCAGATAGGGCAGGGTCTCGCCGGGTGTGTTGAGGCCCTGCGTCACGAAGATTCCGAACAAATTCTCGGTCTGGAAATTGGTGGCGTTGAGGGGATCGGTGTCGGCGCGGAGGGTGCGGCCGATTGCCTCGCTGAGCTGGCGCTTGTCCTGGATGTCCGCGATGGCGCGGATGTCGCCCTGGGCGGGCGCCATGCCGGCGCGGTCGATCGCCGCGGTGTCGAGATAGGCGCGGTAGTAATTGGCGATCCGCGCCTCGTTGCTGCCCTCGGCCGGTTCGGATTCGAGGATCGAATTCAACAGCTCGCGGGTCTGCCGCTCGCGCTGCTGGTCGGCGATGAAGAAGCCGCCGATCGACGAACGGTCGGCCGGGATCTCTGTGTTGTCGATCCAGCGGCCATTGGCGTAACGGAAGAAGTCGTCGCCAGGCCGAACCGACGTGTCCATCGACGCCGCGACGATTCCGGCCTGAGTGCCTTGCGCCTGCTCGTTCGCCTGGTTGTCGACCGCTGCGTTGCAGGCCGACAGGGCGAGGGCGGAAGCGTAGAACAGCAAGCGGGGGAGTTTCATGGGGGGATCTCCGTGGGTTCGGCTGTCTGGTGCGGTGGCGCGCTACCACGGCGCGGGTCCTTTCGACAAACCGCCTGCGCGGTTCGGCGAATGGCCCCGCGCTTTTCTTCACAGGCCGACATGGCTAGGCGGGGCGCTGAGCGGGGTTTCACTTGCGTGAAGCCGCTCAGGTTGCTTGTCGGTCGCAGTTGCCGGGCCGGCAGGTGGTTGCACCTGCCTCGCAACTGCTCGGAGGGAGATCGAATTCGCCTATGGAACAAGCGTCCGCCTGCGTCTTTGAAGCCGGGTCCTCAACGCGCCCGACACCCGTCGGGCTGGTCCCGAAGGTGGCGGATGACTTTGCTGGAAGCGCTCGAATGGTATGGTGCCGCGGCCGGAGCGCTGGCGGCGCTGATCGTGTCGCTGGATCTGGGGCGACGGGCGACGGGATGGGCATTCGTCATCTTCGTGACGAGCTCGATTGCTCTGATCCTGTGGGGGCTGCTCGGCCAGGAGAGCGAGGGGATCGGCTACCAGAACATGATCCTGTTCGCGATCAACTGCGTGGGCGTGTACCGCTACCTGATCCGCAAGAAGCCGGTGCCGGCGGACTGACGGCTTTCGCAGCCGTTCGGCCCGAACCTGTCGAAGGCCACTCCTTCTTGGCGCGCAAAGAGACAAGGGAGGGCTTCGACAAGCTCAGCCCGAACGGAGTTTGGGGGTGACGGTTCTAACCTCGAAAGTCGACACGTCGTCGGACACCTACCGCGCTTATGCCGCGCACAATCGGAAGCTCGCCGAGGAGCTTCGCCAGCGGGTCGCGAAGGCGGCGCTCGGCGGCAACGAGAAGTCGCGCGAACGCCATACGTCGCGCGGGAAGTTGCTTCCGCGCGATCGGGTGGAGCGGCTGCTCGATCCGGGCTCGCCCTTCCTCGAGATCGGCCAGCTCGCCGCCTGCGACCTCTATCATGGCGAGGTGCCCGGCGCGGGAATGATCGCCGGTATCGGCCGGGTGTCGGGGCGCGAGGCGATGATCGTGTGCAACGACGCCACGGTGAAAGGCGGCACCTACTATCCGATGACGGTGAAGAAGCATCTCCGCGCACAGGAGATCGCGCGCGAGAACCGGCTTCCGTGCATCTACCTGGTCGACAGCGGCGGCGCGAACCTGCCGCACCAGGCCGAGGTGTTTCCGGACCGCGACCATTTCGGCCGCATCTTCTTCAACCAGGCGCAGATGTCGGCCGAGCGCATCGCCCAGATCGCCTGCGTGATGGGCAGCTGCACCGCGGGCGGCGCCTATGTGCCGGCGATGTCGGACGAGACGGTGATCGTCCGCAACCAGGGCACGATCTTCCTGGGCGGGCCGCCGCTCGTGAAGGCCGCGACGGGCGAGGTGATCTCGGCCGAGGACCTGGGCGGCGGCGAACTGCACGCGCGGCGGAGCGGCGTGGTCGATCATCTCGCCGAGAATGACGAGCATGCGCTGACCATCGTCCGCGACATCGTGGCCCGCCTCAACACCGTGAAGACTGTCGACATCGACCTCGCCGAGCCGCGACCGCCGAAGTTCGATCCCGACGAGCTTTACGGAGTCATCCCGGACGACGTGCGCACGCCCTATGACGTGCGCGAGGTGATCGCCCGCATCGTCGACGGGTCGGAGCTGCACGAGTTCAAGCCGCTCTACGGCTCGACTTTGGTGTGCGGCTTCGCGCGCATCTGGGGGATGCCGGTCGCGATCCTGGCGAACAACGGCATCCTGTTCAGCGAGAGCGCCTTGAAGGGCGCGCACTTCATCGAGCTGGCGTGCCAGCGGCGGGTGCCCTTGCTGTTCCTCCAGAACATCTCCGGCTTCATGGTCGGCGGGAAGTACGAAGCGGAGGGGATCGCCAAGAACGGCGCCAAGCTGGTCACCGCGGTGGCGACCGCGAGCGTTCCGAAGATCACCGTCCTGATTGGCGGCAGCTTCGGCGCCGGCAATTACGGCATGTGCGGGCGGGCCTACTCCCCGCGCTTCCTGTTCACCTGGCCGAACAGCCGGATCAGCGTGATGGGCGGGGAACAGGCGGCGAGCGTGCTGGCGACCGTGCACCGCGACGCCGACAGCTGGACGCCCGAGGCAGCGGAGGCGTTCAAGGCGCCGATCCGCCAGCGCTACGAGGACGAGGGCAATCCCTATCACGCGACCGCGCGGCTATGGGACGACGGCATCATCGACCCGGCGCAAACCCGCGACGTCCTCGGCCTCGCCTTCGCCGCAACGCTGAACGCGCCGATCCCCGAGCGGCCGCAGTTCGGCGTATTCAGGATGTGACGATGGCAGCGCTAAGTGACTACCCGAGGCTGCAGTACTTCATGCAAAGTTATTGGAATCAGATGGGTGACGAGGTCCATGGCACCTTCGGCCAAGCCGTCGCCGATTTCTCGGCGGCCGAGTCTGAAACCTACCGTCAGGGTCTTTGGGAAGACCTTGCTGCAGCCGATGATGCAGGCATTATTCCGGAAGACACCGATTGGGACGATGCTTCGCTCGCGGCATTCTGGGAGGATCGAATGCTGACCAAAGCCGATTTGGTCGAGGCGCAATCAGTGCTTGCGAAAGCGAATTCCCGCCAATGATCCAGTCTCTTCTTATCGCCAATCGGGGCGAGATCGCCTGCCGGATCATTCGGACTGCGCGCCGGCTCGGGATCCGAACCGTGGCCGTCTATTCCGATGCGGACGCCAAGGCGCTGCATGTGCGCGAGGCGGACGAGGCGGTGCATATCGGGCCGAGCCCGGCGCGGGAGAGCTATCTCGTCGGCGAGAAGATCATCGCGGCGGCCAAGGCGACCGGGGCTGAGGCGATCCATCCGGGCTACGGCTTCCTGTCGGAGAATGCCGACTTCGCCGAGGCGGTCGAGGCGGCCGGGCTGGTATGGGTCGGGCCGAAGGCGAGCTCGATCCGGGCGATGGGGCTCAAGGACGCCGCGAAGAAGCTGATGCAGGAGGCGGGGGTTCCGACCACGCCGGGCTATCTCGGCGAGGACCAGGCGCCGGAGCGGCTTCAGGCCGAGGCCGACGGGATCGGCTATCCGGTGCTGATCAAGGCCGTCGCGGGCGGCGGCGGCAAGGGCATGCGCAAGGTCAACGCGGCCGGCGAGTTCCAGGAGATGCTGCTGTCGTGCAAGCGCGAGGCGGCGTCCTCGTTCGGCGACGACCGGGTGCTCATCGAGAAATATGTCGAGCGGCCGCGCCACATCGAGGTGCAGGTGTTCGGCGACGCGCATGGCAACGTCGTCCACCTGTTCGAGCGCGACTGCTCGCTCCAGCGCCGCCACCAGAAGGTGATCGAGGAAGCGCCGGCCCCGGGAATGGACGAGGCGACCCGCGCGGCGGTGTGTGAGGCGGCGGTCAAGGCGGCGCGCGCGGTCGACTATGTCGGCGCGGGCACGATCGAATTCATCGCCGATGCGAGCGAGGGCCTGCGGGCGGACCGCATCTGGTTCATGGAGATGAACACGCGGCTCCAGGTCGAGCATCCCGTGACCGAGGAGATCACCGGCCAGGATCTGGTCGAGTGGCAGCTACGCGTGGCGAGCGGCGAGCCTCTGCCCAAGAAGCAGGACGAGCTCAGCATCAACGGCTGGGCGATGGAAGCCCGGCTTTACGCGGAGGACCCGGCGACAGGGTTCCTGCCGAGCACGGGAAAATTAGAGTATTTTCACGTCGGGTATATCGATGACCGGGTCGAGACCGGCTATGAAGCCGGCGACACCGTCTCGCCCTTCTACGATCCGATGATCGCTAAGCTCGTCGTCCATGCTGACGATCGCAAGGAAGCCGTAGACCGGTTGGCATCCTTCGCTTCGAAGTCGCTTGTGTGGCCGGTGAAAACCAACAGCTATTTCATAGCTCGGTGCCTCGCGGACGAAGAGTTCGTGGAAGGCGCCGTCGACACAGGCTTTATCGCCCGGAAGATTGATGAGTTGACAGCCCTCGCACCACCGGAGGCGGAGACCCTCTCAGTCGGCGCAAACCAGCTCCTCAAACGTGCCCGCCATCCGGGGCTTCGAAGCCGGCCGCGGATCGGCGAAGCGGCCGCCAGATCTGAGCCGGCTATTGGAGGCTTGGGGTTCCGTCTCAATTGCGCGCCCAAGATGAATTTCATGGCTCGTGTGGACGGCAAGGCAATGGAGGTCACGGCCGACGAGCGTGGAAATGTTCGGTGGAACGTTGAGTGGACCGAAAGCGGTGTTCTGGTTTCCAACGACGATGGCCAGCTTGTCCACTTCGAGCTCGACGGCCCGCGGGACGCTGCAGGCGGATCCGAAAGCGACGGGGCGCTGATCTCGCCGATGCCGGGCAAGATCATCGCGGTCGAGGTGCGGCGCGGGGACAACGTGACGAAGGGGCAGAAGCTGGTGACTCTCGAGGCGATGAAGATGGAGCATAGCCTCGTCGCGCCCTTCGACGGGGTGGTCGCGGAGCTGAATGTGGCCGAGGGCGGGCAGGTGAGTGAAGGCGCCCTGCTCGCTCGGATCGAGAAGGGGGAAGGGTGATGAAGCCCACCATCGTCACCCTGAACTTGTTTCAGGGTCCATGGTCGAGCGCGGCCCCGGTGGAGGAATGGATGCTGAAACAAGTTCAGCAAGACGACTGGGTTTCGAACTGATGCCTGGACGCTGGTTTGACGATTGGTCGGTAGGGGACGTCCTTGAGCACCAGCCGCACCGGACGGTGACGGAGACGGACAATCTCCTCCAATCGACCCTGACCCACAATCCGCAGCCGCTTCACCTCGACTCGGAATATGCCGGCGCGACCGAGTTCGGGCGGATCGTCGTCAACGGCACTTTCACTTTCTCGCTGCTGGTCGGGCTCAGCGTCGGCGACACCACCCTGGGAACGCTCGTCGCCAATCTCGGCTACGACAAGGTGCGGATGCCCAAGCCGGTCTTCGTCGGCGACACTCTGCGCGCCTCGACCGAGGTGGTCGCCTTGAAGGACAGCAAGTCACGGCCCGACTCGGGGATCGTCACGTTCCGGCACCTGATGCACAACCAGCGCGGCGAACTGGTGTGCGAGATGGAGCGCACCGCGCTGATGCGTCGGCGGCCGATTTAGCCAACCATGTCATTCCCGCGAATGCGGGAGCCAAAGACGCGCGAAGCGCAATCCAGCTTTTCTTCTTCCGGCTGCTCAGCGACAAGGAAGCTGGATCCCCGCTTTCGCGGGGATGACAGTGGGGGACCCATGAAACTGCGCAGCTTGCTGTTCGTGCCGGGGGATCGGCCGGACCGGATGCAGAAGGCGTTTGCGGCTGGGGCGGACGCGCTGATCCTCGACCTCGAGGACGCGGTCGCGCCCGCGGCGAAGGCGGAGGCGCGGCGGCATGTCGCGGACTTCCTGCGCGCCGTCGGCGGCAACCAGATCTGGGTGCGCGTGAACCCGCTCGACAGCGCCGAGAATGAGCGCGACCTCGAAGGCGTGCTCGGCGAGCGGCCGCACGGCATCGTCCTGCCCAAGGCGGAAGGCGGCGGCGATGTCGACGAGCTGGCTCGGCGGCTGACCAAGCATGGCAACGCCACAGCCCAGATTCTGGCGATCGCGACGGAGACTCCGGCGGCGATCTTCGGGCTCGGCTCTTATGGCAAGGCCAAGCGGCTCGCCGGCCTCACCTGGGGCGCCGAGGATCTGCCCGCTGCGATCGGGGCGGCGACCTCGCGCGAGGAGGATGGCAGCTTCACCGCGCCTTACGAGATCGCGCGGTCCTTGTGCCTGTTCGGAGCGGCGGCGGCGGGCGTGGCGCCGATCGAGACGGTCTATCCCGACTTCAAGGACACTGACGGGCTCGCGGCTTATGCCGGCCGGGCACGTCGCGATGGGTTTACGGGGATGATGGCGATCCACCCGGCCCAGGTCCCGGTGATCAACGACGCGTTCACGCCAAGCGAGGGGGAGATCGCCCACGCCCGGGCGGTGGTCGCGGCATTCGACGCTCAGCCAGGCGCGGGCGCACTATCGCTGGACGGCAAGATGATCGACCGGCCGCACTTGATGCAGGCGCGGCGAATTCTGGATACGGCGGGACGGTAACCCTCTTCCGCTCATCCTGAATAGCGGCTGAGCTGTCCAAGACGTGTATCGAAGGACAGGTGCGTGCTTCGAAAGGGGCCTTCGCCACGCTCAGTCCCTCCTCAGCATGAGCGGTTCGGGAAAGGGCCACATGATCACTGACGTCGCCTTCCCCGCTCCCTTGATCGCTCTAGCCGCCGTCGTTCTCGGCGCGATCGTCGGGAGCTTCGTCGCTGCGCTGGTGATGCGCTGGCCGCGGGGAGAGAGCGTGGTCGGCGGGCGCTCACGTTGCGATGCGTGCGGCGAGACTCTCCGGGCCGCCGAGCTCGTGCCGCTTATGTCCTATCTGGTCCAGCGCGGGCGATGCCGACGGTGCGGGGCGCGGATCGATCCGAAGCATCCAGCAGTGGAGCTGGCGGGCGCGCTGATCGGCGCGGTGGCGGTGCTCGCGCATCCCTTGCCCCTCGCGCTGGTCACGGCCGCACTCGGCTGGTGGCTGCTCGCGGTCGCGGCGATCGATGCCGAGGAGCAATGGCTGCCGGACGTGCTGACCCTTCCGCTGGTGCCGCTGGGTCTGCTCGCCGCCTGGGCCGGCTTCGGGCCGCCCGTGCTCGACCGCGCGTTGGGCGCAGCCGCGGGCGGGCTCGGGCTGGCCCTGCTCGCCTGGCTCTATCGGATAGCGCGCGGGCGCGAGGGGATGGGCGGCGGCGATCCCAAGCTGCTCGCCGGGATCGGGGCGTGGCTGGGCGTGCTGCAATTGCCGTTCGTGCTTCTCGGCGCCGGCCTGGTCGGGCTCGCCGCGGCGCTCGCGATGGCGGCGCGGGGCCATGATGTGAGGGCGGCCACCCGGCTGCCGCTCGGGTCGCTGATGGCGGTCGTGGCCTGGCCCTTGTGGATCCTTCCCGCCGGGCGCAGTTCAGCCGCCATCCATCTTTATCTGTTATAGAATTTCCAGGGCGGCGTTTTCCCTAGAGGCGCCGCCCGACTTGTCTCGGGCCGCCGCTTTCCGGCTTGCGCCTGCTCCCGGAAACTGTGACACCCAAGGCGATGGAGGCGGGCGCTTGGGGGCGCTGCAGCCGGCCCCAGATCCAGAACGGGCGCCGGGACGGTCGTCACTCAGCTCTCCACTCTCTGTCGCAATAGCGTCGCATGCCGCGCATAGCTGGCACGGGATGGCCGGGAGGGGATTCGAAACAGGTTCCATGGCGGTGGCTCTGAACCCGCGCGCGGAGCGT
The DNA here is from genome assembly GCA_023417515.1 of Pseudomonadota bacterium. Classification (GTDB taxonomy): domain Bacteria; phylum Pseudomonadota; class Alphaproteobacteria; order Sphingomonadales; family Sphingomonadaceae; genus Allosphingosinicella. Next base: position 46,787 of record JAEZFL010000082.1, read on the forward strand.
CTCCTCGCCCGCATGCCGCGCCTGACCGTTTATTCGGCCGGCGAGCTGCTTCTGCTCGTGCTCCTCGCGGTGCAGGCCGCGCGGCTGTTCTGGGCGCTGCTGACGCCGCTGGGCCCGGTCGGCGAATATCGCGCGCTCAACACCGCGATCCCGCTCCAGCAGAGCGTCGGCGCGCTCGCCAGCTTCGATCCCTTCTTCCGCCAGACCGCGGGAGCCGCTGCCGCGAGGGTGACCGTGACCGCGCTCGACATCCGCCTGTTCGGAACGCTCGAGGACCGCGCGACCGGGCGCGGAAGCGCGATCATCGGCACGGCGGACGGGCGGCAGACGAGCTATCGTGTCGGCGAGGAGATCATGCCCGGCGTGGTGCTGACCGCCGTCGCCTTCGATCATGTCACGATCACCCGGGCAGGCGTTGCCGAACAATTGTTCCTCGACCAGTCGATGGGGCCCGCCGCGCCGAGCGGGCCTCAGACCCCTGCCATGACCACGCCGCCGCAGCCGGTGCCGGTGGTGCGCGCGCCGCCGCCGCCGCCCGCAACGCCGCCGAGCAACACGGCCCAGCCGATGAGAGTGAATCAGTGAAGCGTATCCTTATCGCCCTCATGCTGGCCGGCGCTCCGATCGCCTTCGCGGGCCCCGCCCATGCCCAATATGTGCTGAACCTGCGCGACGCCGATATCCGCGCCTTCATCCAGGACGCGGCGCGGGTGACCGGGCGCACCTTCATCATCGACCCGCAGGTGCAGGGCCGGGTGTCGGTGGTGACCGAGCGGCCGCTGTCGCGCTCCGAATATTTCGAGCTGTTCCTGTCGACGCTTCGCGCCAACGGCTATGTCGCGGTTCCGGCCGCGGGCGGGGCCTTGCGCATCCAGCCGGCGGCGGGCGCAGCCTCCTCGGCTCCGGTCGGCGGCTCGGCCCGGCGCTCGGCGAGCGGCTTCGTCACCGAGATCTTTCGCGTGCGCAACATCGAGCCGGCGTCGGCGGTCGAGACTCTGCGGCCGCTGGTCAGTGCCAATGGCTCGATCACCGCGAGCCGAAGCTCGATCGTCGTGTCCGACTTCGCCGACAATGTCCGGCGCGTGCGCCAGGTGCTGGCGCAGATCGACACCGCCGTCGACCGAAGCTCCACCCGAGTCGTCGGAGTCGAGAATATCGGCCCGCGCGAGCTCGCGGCGGCGTTGAGCGCGCTCGCCCCCGAAGGCGTATCGGTGGTTCCGATCGACAGTGCCAATTCGATTGCTCTGCGCGGCGACGCCCAGACTCTCGCGCGGCTCGCGGCGGTCGCGGCCGAGCTCGATCAGCGTGCCGCGCGCGGCACGGACGTGCGGGTGGTGTTCCTGGAACATGCCGACGCGGCGCAATTGCTGCCGGTGCTCCAGACCCTGCTCGGCCAGACTCCGACCTACTCGCAGCCGCTCCAGAACAGCCGCTTCGCCAACAGCGGCACCGGTACGGACACGTCCGGGCGCATGGGCGGCGGCTCGCTCCAGGCCAACACCCGGGTCCAGACCGCGCAGCAGCAGCAGGCCCCGTCCGCCGGGCCGTCGACGTCCCAGGCCGAGCTGCCGCCGGCCTACCGGAACGCGGTCGTGACCCGCTTCGAGGGCGCCAACGCCATCGTCATCTCGGCGACCCAGGACGTCCAGCGCATGCTCAGCGAAGTGGTGCGTCAGCTCGACGTGCGCCGCGAGCAGGTGCTGGTCGAGGCGATCATCGTCGAGATTTCCGACCAGGCGGCGCAGCAGATCGGAGTCCGGCTGTTCCTCGCCGGCCTCAATGGATCGGCGGTGCCGTTCGGGATCACCAATTATTCCAGCCTCCAGCCCAATCTCGGGACCATCGCTAGCGCCGCAGCCGCGACTCAGCTCGGCATCGGCCAGCGCACCGACACGGATGGCGACGGCGACATCGACGATGACGACGCCCCGCCGGTCACCGACGATTTGATCCGCGACGCCGCCTCGGCCCTGTCCGGGATCCAGGGCGGGCTCGTCGGCCTCGGGGTGCGCGCCGGGGACGTGCTGTTCGGCGGCATTCTCAACGCGGTGCGCTCGGACAACCGCTCCAACATCCTGTCCACTCCATCGATCATGACCCTGGACAATCAGGAAGCGCGGATCCTGGTCGGCCAGGAGATCCCGATCACCACCGGCGAGGCGCTGTCGCCCAATTTCGACAACGCCTTCCGCACCGTTCAGCGCCAGAATGTCGGAATCACCCTGCAGGTGCGCCCGCAGATCAATGCCGGCGGGTCGATCAAGATGGACCTTCGAGTCGAGGTCAGCTCGATCGCCGGCCCGGTGTCGTCGAGCTTCCAGGACCTCATCCTCAACAAGCGCGAGATCGAGAACACGATCACCGTGGACGAGGGCGAGATCGTCGGAATCGGCGGCCTTCTCGACGACAATGAGCGGCGCACGATCGAGCGCATTCCGCTGCTCGGCGACATCCCGATCATCGGCAATCTGTTCCGCTCGCGCGGGCGGGCCCGGGCCAAGACCAATTTGATGATCTTCATCCGCCCGACCATCCTGCGCTCGGCGGCCGACGCCCGCGCGATCGCGGCTCGGCGCTACGATTATGTCCGCGACCAGCAGCTCGCGATCAACCCGACCCGCGAGCCGACCATCGACGAACTGGTGCGCGACTATCTCGGCACCGTCGCGCCGACTGCGCCGCCCGAGCTGGCGCCGACCGACGTCGTGGTCGATCCGCGCCTGCTGCCGAATGTCGGCGGACCCGAGCCGGCCGCTGCGGCGCCGACCGAGCCCGCGCCGGCGCAGGCCGACGTGCCGATGCCGACCGACGCGCCGCGGAGGCGGGGACGGCGGCAGTGACTGTCATCGGCGAGGATGTCGTAGCGGCGGTCGACGCGGCCGCGCCGGCGCGCATTCCCTATGCCTTCGCGCGGCGTCATGGCGTCGTCCTGATCGGGGGCGGGAACGGCCATCTCACCGTCGCGATGCGCGAGGGGGCCGACCCCAACGCCCTGGTCGAGCTGCGCCGCTGGCTGGCGCGCCCGTTCGAGCTGGAATTCGTCGCGGCCGAGGCCTTCGACCGGCTGCTCAGCGACAATTATGCGATGAGCGGCGAGGCGGCGGCCGCGAATGCCGGCGACCTCGGCATCGGCGACGATCTCGGTCATCTCGCGAGCGATATCTCCGCCGAGGACCTGCTCGACACGTCCGACGACGCGCCGGCCATCCGACTCATCAACGGCCTCATCGCCGACGCTGCGCGGCAGGGCGCCAGCGACATCCATATCGAGCCCTACGAGACCGGAATGGTCGTGCGCATGCGCATGGACGGCGTCCTTCGCGAGATGCTGCGCATGCCGGCCCATGTCGCGCCGGTGGTGGTGAGCCGGATCAAGGTGATGGCCCGCCTCGACATCGCCGAGCGGCGGCTTCCGCAGGACGGCCGGATCGGCCTGACCCTGGGCGGCAAGCTCATCGACGTTCGAGTCTCGACCCTGCCGAGCCGAGCGGGCGAGCGCGTGGTGCTTCGAATCCTCGACAAGGACAATGCCGGCATCGATCTCGAGATGCTGGGCATGACTGCGGCCATCGAGTCCGCCTATCGCGAGGCGCTGGCCGAGCCGAACGGCATCGTGCTGGTCACCGGCCCGACCGGATCGGGCAAGACCACGTCGCTTTATGCGGGTCTCAAGCTCTTGAACGACGGCAGCCGCAATATCCTCACCGTCGAGGATCCGGTCGAATATGCGGTGGACGGGGTCGGCCAGACCCAGATCAATCCGCAGGTCGGCCTCACCTTCGCCGCCGGATTGCGCGCGATCCTGCGCCAGGACCCGGACGTCGTCATGGTCGGCGAGATCCGCGACCGCGAGACTGCGGAGATCGCCGTGCAGGCGGCGCTGACCGGGCATCTGGTGCTGTCGACCGTCCACACCAACGACGCGGTCGGCGCGATCACGCGCCTGCGCGACATGCGGGTCGAGCCGTTCCTGATCGCCTCGACGGTGCGGATGGTCATCGCCCAGCGGCTGGTGAGGCGGCTGTGCCCGACCTGCCGCCAGCCCGCGCGAGCGGAGGGATCGCTCGCCGACCTGCTCGGAATCGAGCCGGGCACGCCGATCCACGAGGCGAAGGGCTGCGCGGAGTGCGGCCAGACCGGCTATAAGGGGCGGATCGGCCTGTTCGAGGCGGTCAAGGTGGACGACGTTATCCGGCGGCTGATCAATGCGGGCGGCGACGAGGCGGAAATCGCGGCGCACGCCTTCCGCAACGGGCCGAGCCTCGGCGCGGCGGCGCGTCGATTGGTGCTCGACGGCATGACCACCGCCGAGGAAGCGGTGCGCGTGTCGCGGCATGAGGGCGGCCCGGGAGGCTTGGGTGCCTGATTACGCCTATCTGGGAGTCGACCCCGCGGGACGCGAGCGACGCGGGCGTGTCCATGCCGACAGCCCCGAGCTCGCCAAGGCCCAGCTCGCGGCGCGGCGGCTCTACGTCGTCAGCGTGGAGCCGTCGGCGGGCGATGCCGCGCCGCCCTTGCTGTCGCGCGGGCTCATCCAGCGCAAGAAGCTGACCAACAAGCAGCTCACGCTCTTCACCCGCCAGCTGGCGACGCTCATCCAGGTGTCGCCGCTGGAGGAGGCGCTGCGCACCGTGTCGCGCCAGTCCGAGCGCGACGAGGTGCGCGCCATCCTCGGCAACGTCCATGCGGGCGTTCTGGAGGGGCGGCGGCTCGCCGACGCGATGGCGCGCGAGCCCAAGAGCTTCCCGCCGCTGTACCGGGCGATGGTATCGGCAGGCGAAAGCTCGGGCACGCTGCCGCCAATCCTGGAGCGGCTCGCGGCTTTGCTCGAACGGCAGGCGCAGGTGCGCGGCAAGATCCTGTCGGCGCTCGCCTATCCGGTGGTGCTGTCGGTCGTCGCCGTGTTCGTCGTGTTCGCGCTGATGATCTACGTGGTGCCGAAGGTGGTCGAGCAATTCCAGGACGTGGGGCAGGAGCTGCCCTGGCTGACCCGCGCTGTGATCGGCGCGTCCAATTTCCTTGCGAGCTATTGGTGGTTGCTGCTGATCGGCCTCGCACTGTCGATCTTCCTGTCGGGCCGCGCGCTCAGGGAAGAGAATATCCGCCTCACCTTCGACCGTTTTCTTCTGCGCCTGCCTCTGCTCGGCAGACTGCAGCGCGACCTTCATGCGGCGCGCCTCGCGCGGACCCTGTCGACGATGATCGCGAGCCGGCTGCCGTTGCTGGAGGGCCTCAGGCTCACCACCCAGACCGTGCACAACCGGGTGCTTCGTCAGGCCTCGGCCGACATCGCCGAGGCGGTGCGCACCGGCGGCAGCCTCTCGGGCGCGCTCAAGCGCGCCGGGGTGTTCCCGCCCTTGCTCGTCTATCTCGCCGCGTCGGGCGAAGCCTCGGGCAAGCTCGACGTCATGCTCGAACGCGCCGCCGACTATCTGGAACGCGAGTTCGACAGCTTCACCGCCACCGCGCTGGCGCTGCTCGAGCCCGCCATCATCATCGTCATGGGGGTCGTGGTCGCGGTGATCGTCCTGTCGATCCTGCTCCCGATCCTCCAGCTCGACACCCTCGCCAGCGGAATGGGCCAGATATGAAGAAGAAGTCTCAGCGCCATAATCCTCCCTGTCCGCGAAGCGGATGGGGAGGGGGACCACGCGGAGCGTGGTGGAGGGGCTTTGCGCGAGCCTCAGAAAGCCCCTCCAGCACCCGCTTCACGGGCGGTTCCCCTCCCCACGCGGCGAAGCCGCGCAGGGAGGAGGGCTTCACACTGGTCGAAATGATGGTGGTGCTGGTGATCATCGGTCTACTCGCAACGGTGGTGATCATCAACGTGCTCCCCGCCACGGACCGGGCGGCACGGACCCGGGTTCAGGCCGACCTGGCGACTCTGGAGCAGGCGATCGAGATGTATAGGCTGGAGAATCTGCGCTACCCGACCACCGAGGAAGGGCTCGCGGCGCTGACTCCCAATTATGTGCGGCGGCTTCCCAACGATCCGTGGAACAGCCCCTACGTCTACGTCTCGCCAGGGCCGAACGGAGCGCCGTTCCGGATCGCGTCGCTCGGCGCCGACAAGCGCGAGGGCGGCAGCGGCGAGAATGCCGACATCGCCAATTGACCGGCACGTGAGGGGGTGGACTGAAAAATCGTGAGCGTCGAGGACACCCTTCTGGTCTTTGCCGATTCGGCCGGCGTGCCGCGGCGCTGGCGGCTGCTGTCCGGCGGCGCGCTGGTCGGCCGCGGCGACGAGGTCGCGGAGCTGCCCGCGGCGCGGCCGTGGGTGCGCGTGGTGCTGGCCGTGCCGGGCACCGACGTGACATTGCACTGGCTGGAGCTCGCCGGGGACCTGACCGCCGTCCAGGCGGCGGCGGCGGCTCGGCTGCGGATCGCCGACGACGCTCCCGAGCCGGTCGGCGACCTTCACATCGCCGCGGGCCGCGTGGAGGGCGGCCTGACCTGCGTGGCGGTGGTTCCGGTCGAGCGGATGAGCGCGTGGATCCTATCGGCGCGGGCGCTCGGAATCGAGCCCGACATCGTCCTTCCGACGCCGCTGCTGCTGATGGCTCCGGGCGAGGGGCTGGTGCGCTATGCCGGGGGGGCGGTGCCCGACTATCGCGGAGTCGCTCGGGCGTTCAGCCTGGAGGACGAGCTCGCGAAGCTTCTGGTCGGCGACGATCCTGTCGTGGATGTCGATGACGGGGACCGCGAGGCCGGCTTCGGCCCGGTCCTGGCCGCGCCGCCGATCAACCTTCGCCAAGGCGTGTTCGCCAGACGGCGCGACTGGGCGATCGACTGGCCGCGCGTTCGGCGCATGGCGGCGCTTGCCGCCATATTACTGCTGCTGAGCCTTGCGATTCAGCTCGTCGTCATCATGCGCACCACCTTCGCCGCCGACCGTATCCAGGCCGAGGCGACGGAGCTGCGCCGCGCCACGCCCGGCACCGTTCGGCTTGCCTATGCGCCCGTCGCAGGCGTGCTGTTCGAGGCGGTGCGCGACACGCCCAACGTGACTCTGACCCAGGTCGTCTATCAGCCCGACGGCACTCTTCGCGCGAGCCTGCTCGCCGACAATGCGGCGACGATCGATCAGGTGCGCGGCCGGATCGAGGCGCGCGGGCTTCAGGCCGTGGGAGCCCTGCCGACCGACATGGGCGGCCGCGCCGCGCTCCAGCTGACGATCAGGCGGCCCTGAATGGCGAAAGTGGCGATTCCAAAGAGACCGGCCTGGTGGGACACGCGAACCGTGCGCGAGAAGCGGCTGCTGCTCGTCCTGGCCGCTGTGCTCGTGCTGGTGCTGGCGTGGCTGCTGGTCATCCGACCGCTCAACGACGCTCGCGCCAATGCCGAGCAGCGGCTCGACTCGGCGGTCGCCGAGCTGGGCAAGGCGCGCGCGGACGTCGCGGCGCTGAGTCAGCTCGGCGCGCGTCCGGCCGGCGTTCAGCCGGTGCCCCGGCCGCTCGACGGCTTCCTGATGCAGGCCGCAGGGGAGGCGGGGTTCACCAATTTGAACGTGGTCGCCGACGGCGCGTCGCGGGCGACGATCAGCGTCGCAAGTGCGCGGCCCCAGGCCTTTTTCGGCTGGCTGGCGCAGCTTGAGCGGCGCGGAATCGTTGTCGAGAGCATGAGCGCTCGGGTCAATGCCGACCAGACCATCGCGGTCGAGGCGGTGCTCCGCGCGGGAGACGGCTGATGCGCTTTCGACTCCCGATCGGCCGCACCTTGTTCTTCCTCGTCGCTTTCCTGGTGGCTTTGCTCGCCTTGCTGCCGATGCGGCTCGGGATCGACTGGCTTGGCCTCGGCACCCGCGGCCTCGCGGCGCGCGAGGTCGCTGGGAGCATATGGCTCGGCTCCCTCAAGGAGGCGCAATATGGCAGCGTCGGCATCGGCGACGTCCATGCCGGCCTGCGCGGCTTGCCGCTGCTGCTCGGACGGGCTCGGGTGGCGATGGAGCGCGATTCCGGCTCGCCCGACGATTCGTTCGACGGCGCCGTCATCGTCACCCGCCGCGGCTTCGGCTTCGACGATGTCGACGGCCGCCTCCAGCTCGCAGGCGCGTTCGGGCCGTTGCCGCTGACCCAGGTCGATCTCGGCGACGTCAGCGTCCATTTCGCGGACAGGCAGTGCCAGAGTGCGTCGGGGACCGTGCGTGCCGCGGTCGCCGGCGACATCGCGGGAATCGCGCTCCCCGGCGGCCTGACCGGAGCTGCGCGTTGCGATGCCGGCGCGCTGCTCCTGCCGCTGGCCAGCCAGTCGGGAACCGAGACCCTCAATCTCAGGCTGTTCGGCGATGGCCGCTACGAGGCGCAGGTGCTGATGCGCGGCGCCGACCCGACGCTCGCGCCGCGCTTCACCGCGGCCGGTTTTGCGGTGACTCCTGCCGGATATGCGCTGACCGTCGGCGGCGAGCTCTGACGAAGGATCGTTAGCGCCTGATCTGCGTTAACCGGTCCACATACGCACACCCGTGCGAGCGGGGCGGGCTTTCGCCGGCCATCCTGATGGATGCCGGGATGAAACGGAGGCCATTGTGAAATCGATCATGTTCGGCGCGACTGCGCTGCTTCTTAGCGGCTCGGCGATGGCCGCGTCGGCTCCGACCGTTGCGACTTACGGCATGGGCACTTATTCGTGGACGGCCACTCCGCAACTCAGCCAGGCGGCGTGGACCGGCGCGATGACTTATGACGAGGCCGCGGCCTGGACGGCGGACAAGCCGGTGGCGCTGACCGACGCCCAGATCGCGGAGAAGGAGGCGTGGCTCGCCGCCAACCCGATGGACGCGTCCGCCGACATGGCGGAAACCGGCACGACGGCAACAGAAAAGCCGGTTGCCGGCGCCGATGGCCAGGGCGGGCCCTATGAGCCGGTCGCCGCGACGTCGTGGCCGGCCTGCGACCCTGGTCCGGGCGACGACCGCTGCATCCAGCTCTACGAGCCGGGCGTGCGCGGCGCCTATGCGCAATGGTCAGCCGGCCGCGAGACTGTGGCGATGGGCGGCCCCTATGAGCCGGTGAGCACCGACAAGGCCATGGTTGGCGCCGATCCGACGACCGAGCCGACCGGAGTCCGGGTCGCCAAGGCCGACATGGCGATGGATCATTCCAATATGGTCGACGCCACCCGCACGGCGGAGGAGATGCAGAACGCCTCCGTCTACGGGAAGGTCGAGCCGGTCTATACCGGCGTCGGCGGCCCGCTCGAGGAGGTCCGCGACTATCCGCGCTGCCGCAGCCGCAGCGACGACCGCTGCCAGCAGGGCAGCTAGACCGGCCTAGTCAGTCCGAAGGCGCCGGCGGGGTTTCGTCCTCGTCGGCGCCTTCTTCCTTCTCGGATAGCCATTCCTTGAGCTTGTCGATGCTTCGCTCCATCGCCGAGATCACGCAGCGCACGCGGTCCGGGTCCTGGTCGGCCAGCGCGATGTCCGACAGCCACCAGGTTTGCGACAGCCATTCGCTGCCGTCCTCGCGGTCGCGCACGGCCATGGACAGATAGGCTTCCTCGGCGGGCACCAGCTCCGAACCTTCATATTCGAGCCCGTGGAGCGAGACGCGGGCCGCACGGATGTCGTCGCTGCACATCGCGCGCGCCGCCTTGAGCAGCGGCGCGACCTGGTGCCATTCGAGCTTGGCCTGCGCCAGCGCCTCGACCGCGGCGGCGACGAGATGGTGCTGCACGTCGTTATGGAAGTTCGAGCTGGTATAAGGCGGCGGCTGGTCGTCCATTTCTACTCGCTGGCCCGCGCTGCGAGCGAGGTCAAGCGGCGCGCTTGTCCTTGCGCCCGAGCACGGCCGCGACGACCGAGGCCGCGGCAAAGCGGGCGGCGAGCGAGCCTGCCGACGCGGGCTCGGGCTCGCGCCGCGCGACGTGCGCCGGAGCCGCGACCATGGTCGCCGGCTTCTCGGGCTCCGCCGCCCTGGGATTGGCGGCGATATCCTGCTCCAACACAGCGTTCACCTCGGCTCCGAGAAGCACGATATAGGCGCTCAAGTAGAGCCAGGTGAGGAACACGATCACCGCGCCCAGCGAGCCGTAGGTCGCGTTGTAATTGCCGAAATTGGACACGTAGAAGCCGAAGCCCAGGGTTGCGACGAGCCACACGAAGGTCGCGAGGATCGAGCCGGGCGTGATCCAGCGCCACTTGGCATTGGGCCGGTCCGGGCCGTAGCGATAGACGACCGCCAGCACGGCGATCACCGTCGCCGCGGCGAGCGCGAAGCTCAGCGCCTGGACGAGGAACTGGCCGACCCCGCCCATGTCGGGGAGCAGCTTCTCGACCAAGGCCATCGCCGAGAAAGCGAGGATGGCGAGAAGCATCACCACCACCGCGCCGACGACCATCGCGATCGCCATCAAGGTGCGTGTGACGAAGCTGCGCGTCTCGTCGGTGTCATAGGCGATGTTGAGCGCGGTCATCACCGAGGTCGCGCCCTTGCTCGCGCCGTAAAGGGCGATGGCGAGGGCGAGGATGAGGGCGAAGCCGGTCTTCGTGTCCGCGCCCTGGGTCATGTTCTGGAGCTGGTCGCCGATGATTCCGGCGCTTTCCCGAGGCATCACGCTGGTCAGGGTGTTCATGTGCTGCACGACGGAAGACGGCTCGGCGACGAGGCCGTAGGTGAGCACGAAGGCGGTGAGCAAAGGCACCAGGGCCGAGAAGGCGTAGAAGGCGACGGCGGCGCCGAGCATCTCGAGATGGTCATCGCCGGATTCCTTCCAGGCGCGCTTCAGCACGTCCCACCAGCCGCGCGCCGGAATCTCGGTCGGTTTCTGTGCGCCCTGCGCCATGCTCGCTCCTTGTCGTCGGGGGCGATAAGCGCGGGAAAGGGCAGGGGTTCCGCCTGTGTCCGTCATTCCCGCGAAAGCGGGAATCCAGCTGCCTCGGCGCCGGCAGGAAAGAAAGAAGCTGGATCCCCGCTTTCGCGGGGATGACATAGGAGTTAGCGGTAGCGCATGAGCCTCGCGGACTGGACCTTCTCGATCGACCGCGGCGGCACCTTCACCGACATCGTCGCGCTCGGCCCGGACGGGCGCCGGCATGTGCGCAAGCTGCTGTCGGACAATCCCGGACAGTATGAGGACGCGGCGACAGCGGGGATTCAGGCGATCCTCGCCGAGCATGGCGGCGGCCGCGCGGCAACGGTGAAGATGGGGACGACCGTCGCGACCAACGCCTTGCTCGAGCGCAAGGGCGAGCGGGTCGCGCTGGCGATCACCGCCGGCTTCGGTGACGCTTTGCGCATCGGCTATCAGTCGCGGCCCGACATCTTCGCTTGCAAGATCGTGCTTCCCGAGCCCCTCTACAGCCATGTGATCGAGGTCGACGAACGGGTGACGGCGGACGGCAAGGTGCTTCGGCCGCTCGATCTCGCGGCGGCCGAGGCGGGGCTGTGCGCCGCCTTTGACGCGGGCTATCGCGCGCTGGCGATCGTCCTGGTGCACGGCTGGCGCTGGACCGCGCACGAGGCGGCGTTGGCCGAGGCGGCCCGGCGGACCGGCTTCACCCAAGTGTCGGCGAGCCACGAGGTCGAGCCGCTGATCAAGCTGGTCGGCCGCGGCGATACCAGCGTGGTCGACGCCTATCTGTCGCCGGTGCTCAGGCGCTATGTCGACCGTGTGGTGTCGGGCATCGGCTCGGGACCTCGCCTGTTCTTCATGCAGTCGAATGGCGGGCTCACCGACGCCGCGACCTTCCGCGGCAAGGACGCGATCCTGTCTGGGCCGGCGGGCGGGATCGTCGGCATGACGCGCACCGCCGAGCAGGCGGGGTTCGGCCATGTCATCGGCTTCGACATGGGCGGCACCTCGACCGACGTGTCGCATTTCGCCGGCACCTACGAGCGGACCAGCGAGCGGGCCGTCGCCGGAGTCCGGGTGCGCGCGCCGATGCTGGAGATCCACACCGTCGCGGCGGGCGGAGGATCGATCTGCCATTTTGACGGCAGCCGCTTCCGCGTCGGCCCGGACAGCGCCGGCGCGGTGCCGGGGCCGGCCTGCTACCGGCGCGGCGGCCCGCTCACCATCACCGACTGCAACGTGATGCTGGGCAAGATTCGGCCGGAGCATTTTCCGGCGGTGTTCGGGTCAGACGGCGACGCGCCGATAGACACCGACGCCTCGCTCGCCCGGGTGAGCGAGATCGCCGAACGCGCCGGAATGGAGCCGCGCGCGGTGGCGGAAGGCTTCGTACGGATCGCCGTCGACAACATGGCCAATGCGATCAAGCAGATCTCGATCGCCCGCGGCCACGACGTCACTCGCTACACGCTGCAATGTTTCGGCGGTGCCGGCGGCCAGCATGCCTGCCTCGTCGCCGACGCGCTCGGCATCGAGCGCGTGATGATTCATCCGCTCGCGGGCGTGCTCAGCGCCTACGGCATGGGCCTGGCCGACATGGTCGAGCTGAGGCAGCGCACTGTCGCCGGCGCGGTGCTGGAGCCGGTGGTCGCCGACCTGGAGGCCGAGGCGGTGGCGGCGCTGCAGGCGCAGGGCGTCGATATGCCCGAGGTCCGCCGCCGCGCTGCGCTGCGCTACGAAGGCAGCGACACGGCACTGGAAGTGCCGGTCGGGCCGGACATGGAAGCGGAGTTCGTCGAGGCGCACCGAACCCGGTTCGGTTTCGTCTCCGATGCGCCGGTGGTCGTCGAGACGGCGATCGTCGAAGCGGTTGGAAAGGGCGAGCACTCATCCTCCCTGTCGCGAAGCGATGGGGAGGGGGACCATGCGAAGCATGGTGGAAGGGCAATTTCCGCGCCCAGCCCCTCCACCGCCTTCGGCGGTCTCCCTCCCCATGAGCCTTCGGCTCACAGGGAGGATGAAGTGCTGCAGCGGGAAAACCTCTCCCCCGGCGCCGTCATCCCCGGCCCCGCCATCATCATCGATGAGGCCGCCACCACCGTGGTCGAGCCCGGCTGGCAGGCCGAGGTCGACCCGCGCTCCAACCTCATCCTCACCCGCGCAATGCCCCGTGAGTCCGCGCCGGCGATGGGCACCGAGGTCGATCCGGTCACCCTGGAGGTGATGGGCAACTTGTTCATGGCGATCGCCGAGGAGATGGGCGTCGCGCTGATGAACACGGCGAGCAGCGTGAACATCAAGGAGCGGCTCGATTTCTCCTGCGCCATCTTCGACAGCGGCGGCGCTCTGATCGCCAACGCGCCCCACATCCCGGTGCATCTCGGATCGATGGGCGACAGCATCCGAATCATTATCGAGGCGCGTGGTCAGGGCCGCGACGGCCGCGGCATGAAGCCCGGCGACGTCTATGTCCTCAACGCGCCCTATCGCGGCGGCACGCACCTGCCCGACATCACCGTGATCATGCCGGTCTTCGCGGACGACAGCGAAGGCGAGCCTGCCTGGTTCGTCGCGGCGCGCGGCCATCATGCCGACATCGGCGGGACCAAGCCGGGATCGATGCCGCCGAACAGCCGCGACGTTCACGAGGAAGGCGTGCTGATCGACAATGTGTTGCTGGTGGATGCGGGACGCTTTCTCGAGGCCGAGATGCGGTCGCTGCTCCGCGAGGGGCGTTGGCCCGCCCGCAACCCGGACCGCAATATCTCGGACCTCAAGGCCCAGGTCGCCGCCTGCGCGCGCGGCGCGAGCGAGCTGAGGCGAATCGCCGCCGAGAAGGGCCGGGCGTTCGTCGACGCCTATATGGGCCACGTCATGGCCAATGCCGAGGAGGCGGTTCGGCGGCTGATCGGAACGCTGAAGGACGGCAGCTTCACCTACGAGCTCGACAATGGCGCGTCGGTATCGGTCAGCGTCACCGTCGATCGCGAAGCGCGCTCGGCGGTGGTCGATTTCACGGGTACGAGCGGTCAGCTCCCGGACAATTTCAACGCGCCTTATTCGATCTGCCGGGCGGCGACGCTCTACGTGTTCCGAACCCTCGTCGACGATTCCATCCCGATGAACGACGGGTGCATGCGGCCGATCGAGCTTCGGGTGCCGGAAGGATCGATGCTCAACCCGAATTATCCGGCGGCGGTGGTGGCCGGGAATGTCGAGACCAGCCAGGTCGTCACCGATTGCCTGTTCGCCGCGGTCGGAGCGCTGGCGCCGAGCCAGGGGACGATGAACAACTTCACCTTCGGCAACGCGGCCCACCAATATTACGAGACGATCGCCGGCGGCTCGGGCGCCGGCCCGGGCTTCGACGGGGCGAGCGCGGTCCAGACCCACATGACCAACAGCCGCCTCACCGATCCCGAGATATTGGAGACGAGGTTGCCGGTGCTGCTCGAGAGGTTCGCGATCCGGCGCGGCTCGGGCGGCGCGGGCGCGAGCCGCGGCGGCGACGGAGTGGAACGGGTGGTGCGGTTCCTGGAGCCGATGACCGCCAACATCCTGTCCAACCGGCGCCGCGTGGCGCCGAAGGGATTGGCGGGGGGAAGCGACGCCGCGGCGGGCGTGAACAAGGTGGTGCGGGCGGACGGCTCGGAGGAAGTGCTGACCGCGACCGCCTCGGCCGAAATGGCCGTGGGCGATGCGTTCGTCATCCTGACGCCGGGGGGAGGAGGTTATGGTGCACGATAAGATCCTCCCTGCCGCGAAGCGGTGGGGAGGGGGACCATGCGAAGCATGGTGGAGGGGCTGTTCGAGCCTCGCCCCGTGGCCCCGCCCCCC
>JAEZFL010000096.1 GCA_023417515.1 Pseudomonadota bacterium
GCCCACGCCCGCCCCGGCCACGCCCGCGAGGTGCGCTGGCGCGAGGGTTTCGCCGGCCGCACCTTCGCCCTCGCCGACATCGGCTCGGCATTGATGAACCCCGCCGGCGCCCGAATCACCGTGCGCGAGGGCAGCCTCGCGCCGAGCCAGCTCTGCTTCAAGAGCTACTAAGTTCCTCCCCGAGCCTGCTCGGGGAGGGGGGACCTTCCGCGCAGCGGATGGTGGAGGGGTAACCGCCGCCGTTTTTGCAGGTTCAGGTCGAGTGCGTTAGGGACCCGCCAGGTCCGTTCCCTGGAGGCTTGATTTGCGCCTGTTCCTCGCCGCGTTCGCACTCGTCGCCACCGCCTGCACCACCGCCGGCGACGTTCCACGAGAAACCCGGATGGTCGCCCCGATCCTGACCACGCCCGACGCCCGCGACACGCACAGCTACGCCCGTCCCGAGGTCGCCCGGGTCACCCATGTCGACCTCGACCTCGCGCTCGACTTCGACGCCAAGCGCGTCGAGGGCATCGCCACGCTGGACATCCTCGCCGCGCCCAGCGCCGAGGAGATCGTCCTCGACAGCAAGGGCCTCGAGATCGCCGGCGCCACCGACGCGGACGGCCGGGCACTTCCGCTCGTCGTCGGCGTCGAGGACGGGGCAAAGGGCGCTCCGGTCACCATCCGCATGGGCGACGCCCGCCGCATCATCGTCCGCTACCGAAGCGGCCCCGACGCCGCCGCGCTGCAATGGCTGACCCCTGAGCAGACCGCCGGTGGCCAGCATCCCTATCTGTTCAGCCAGGGCCAGCCGACTCTCAACCGCACATGGATCCCGACCCAGGACAGCCCCGGAATCCGCCAGACCTGGACCGCGCGCATCACCGCTCCGGAGCCCTTGAAGGTCGTCATGTCCGGCGACCGCCTCACGCCGGACGGCGAGCCCGCGGGGCAGGGGCGCCGCGCCTATCGCTTCGCGATGAACCAGCCGGTCGCGCCCTATCTCATCGCCATCGCCGCCGGCGACATCGCCTTCAGGCCGCTCGGCCCGCGCACCGGCGTGTGGACCGAGCCGGCGATGATGGAGCGCGCCGCCGCCGAGCTCGCCGACACCGAGCGCATGGTCGAGGCCGCCGAGGCGCTCTACGGCCCCTATCGCTGGGGCCGCTACGACGTGATCGTGCTGCCGCCGAGCTTCCCCTATGGCGGCATGGAGAACCCGACCCTCACCTTCCTCACGCCGACCTTCATCGCCGGCGACAGGAGCCTGGTCGGCCTCGTCGCTCACGAGCTCGCGCACTCATGGTCCGGGAACCTCGTCACCAACGCGACCTGGGCGGACAGCTGGCTCAACGAGGGCTTCACCTCCTATTTCGAGAACCGCATCATGGAGGCGATCTACGGCCCGCGCCGCGCCGCCCAGGAAGCCGCCTTGAGCTTCGACGACATGATGGCCGCGCTCGACGAGGAGGGCATGACCGGTTCCACCACGCGCCTCAACCTGACCGCCGCCGACGGCACGCCCGAGGGCGGCGTGAGCGGAATCGTCTATGACAAGGGCGCCGTGTTCCTGCGCACGCTCGAGCGGATCGTCGGGCGCGAGCGCTGGGATGCCTATCTGCGCTCCTATTTCGACCGCCACGCCTTTCAGCCGATGACCTCGGCGCGCTTCCTCGCCGACCTTCGCGCCAATCTCGTCCAGGGCGACGCCGCGCTTGAGCAGCGGCTCATGCTCGACCAGTGGGTCTATCAACCGGGCCTTCCGTCCAACGTCGCTCGGCCCGATCCGGCCGCCTTCGCCGAGGTCGACCAGGCCGTCGCCGCCTTCGCCGCCGGCGGCCCGCCGCCCGCATCGTTCCAGCGCTGGACCACGGCGGAACGGCTGCGCTTCCTCAACCGCTTGCCGCGCGAGTTGGCGCAGCCGCGCCTCGCCGCGCTCGACCGCGCGCTGTCGCTGAACACGGCCGGCAATAACGAGGTTCTGTTCGCCTGGCTCAACCTCGCGCTCGCCAATCGCTACGAGCCTGCGGTGGCGCCGGCCGAGCGCTTCCTCGCCGCGATGGGCCGGCGCAAGTTCGTGCTGCCGCTGTTCGAGACCCTGTGGGGCGAAGGCGAATGGGGCCGCGCCATCGCTCGGCGGGTCTATGCCCGGACTCGCCCGACCTATCACGCGGTGACCACCGGCAGCGTCGACCGGGTCCTGGGAGTGCAGTGATGACGGTTGGTGCAATGGTGATGCGCAGCGGCGCGGCCGCGCTTGCCCTGGCGGCGCTGTCCGCCTGCGGCGCGCCTCCGCCCGCGGACAGGGCCGCCGCCAACAACGTCGTGCTTGCGCCCGAGGAGGTGCTCGCGGAGACGAATGCCTCGATCATCTACGAACGCAACCAGGCACTCGCGAACCTGACCGACGAGGTCGCCCCGCCGACCCGCGACGAAGCGGCCCAGGCCGCCATTCCGGCGCGCTTCCACGGCCGCTGGGATTCGAGCCGTGAAGCCTGCGCCCGAACCGCGAGCGAGATGCGCCTCGTCGTCGCGGCCTCCAGCCTGCGCTTCTATGAAAGCGTCGGCCAGGTGATCGCGGTGCGCTCGGCCGGGGACAGCGTCGCCGTCGACCTTCGAACCCGTGGCGAGGGCGAGACCCGCACCGAAACCCGCACCCTTCGCCTCGACGGCGACGGGCGCCTGGTGGTTCAAAGCGGCGGCATTGCGGCAACGCGGGTGCGCTGCCCTGGCTGACGCGCGGCGGTCGCGGCGGTTCAGGCCCCGATCGTTTCCAGTGCCTCGCTCGCTTCGAGCCAAGCCCCTTCGGCCGTCGCGATCCTGCCTTCGATGTCGGCGCGGCGCTTCATCAATTCGCTCATCGTGAGGCCGGCGAGCGCCGCGTCCGCGGCAGCGGGATCGAACATCGCGCGCTCGATCGCGCTTCGCAGGCTGGTCAGCCGTTCGACCTCGGCCTCGGTCTCCTTCGCGCGCTTGCGCAGCATCGCGCCCTTTTCCCGCGCTTCGGCGGCGAGGCGGCGGACCTCCTTCTTGTTGACCTTCTCGCTCTTGCCGGCCGGCTTGCCGTCGCCCGCAAGCACGAAGCGGATATAGTCGTCGATGCTGCCGTCATAATCCTGGGCGGTGCCGTCATGGACCAGCACCAGCCGATCGGCGGTCATCTCGAGCATGTGGCGGTCGTGGCTGACGATCACCACCGCTCCGGTATAGGCGTTCAGCGCCTGGATCAGAGCCTCGCGCGCGTCGACGTCGAGGTGGTTGGTCGGCTCGTCGAGGATCAGCATGTGCGGCGCGTCGCGGGTGATCAGCGCCAGCGCGAGCCGCGCCCGCTCGCCGCCGGACAGCTTGCCGACCTTGGTCGTCGCCTTCTCGCCGGAAAAGCCGAACCGGCCGAGCTGGCCGCGCACCGCCGACGGCTTCTCGCCGGTCATCAGCCGGGTCATGTGGTCGAGCGGCGTGTCGTCGCTGCGCAATTCCTCGACCTGATATTGGGTGAAATAGCCGACTCGCATCTTCGACGTGGCGGCCATGTCGCCGTCCATCGGCTTCAATTGCGCTGCGAGCAGCCTGGCGAGGGTGGTCTTGCCGTTGCCGTTGCGGCCGAGCAGCGCGATCCGGTCGTCGGGATCGAGCCTGAGGTTGAGCCGCTGGAGGACCGGCGTGTCGCCATAGCCGACGCTCGCCATGTCGAGCGTGACCAGCGGCGGCCGCAATTCGTCGGGCTTGGGGAAATCGAACGACAGGGTGGGATCGTCGACCACAGCGGCGATCGGCTGCATCCTGGCGAGCGCCTTGGCGCGCGACTGGGCCTGCTTGGCGGTGGACGCACGGGCGCTGTTGCGGGCGACATAATCCTGAAGCTTGGCGCGCTCGGCGAGCTGCCTCTCGCGCGCCGCGGCCTGCTGCGCCTGGCGCTCGGCGCGCTGGCGCTCGAACGCGTCATAGCCGCCCGGGTAGAGCGTCAGCTTGCCGCGCTCGAGGTGGAGGATGTGGTCGACGACATTGTTCAAGAAGTCGCGCTCGTGGCTGACGATGACGATCGTCGCCGGATAGGAGCGGAGGAAATCCTCCAGCCACAGCACCGCCTCGAGATCGAGATGGTTCGACGGCTCGTCGAGCAGAAGCAGGTCCGGCTCGGAGAACAGCAAGGACGCCAGCGCGACGCGCATCCGCCAGCCGCCCGAGAAGCTCTCCAGAGCGCGATGCTGCATGTCCTCGTCGAAGCCGAGGCCGACCAGGATGCGCGCCGCCCGCGCCGGCGCCGAATGGGCGTCGATCGCGTTCAGCCGCTCGTGAATCTCGCCGAGCCGGTCGGGATCGTGGCTGTGCTCGGCCTCGTCGAGAAGCACGGCGCGCTCGGTGTCGGCGGCGAGCACGGTCTCGAACGGGGTCGCGGTTCCGCCCGGCGCTTCCTGCGCGATATAGCCCAGGCGCGCGGCGCGCGGCATCTCGGCGCTGCCGCTGTCCGGCTCGAGCAGGCCGGCGATCACGCGCACCAATGTCGACTTGCCGGCGCCGTTGCGGCCAATGAGGCCGATTCGGCCACGCGACGGAAGCGCGGCGCTGGCGCCGTCAAGGATCGTGCGCCCGCCAAGGCGGACGGTGATGTCCTTCAAATTGAGCATGGCGGCGCCCTAGCATTGCGGGCGCCTCAGCCCAAGCCGCAACGCGGCTTCGCGAATGGCCTTTTTGAAGCGGCCCGCTAGCTCCCCAGCGGATCGGGGACGAACGGAAGCCAGATCGTCGCGCGATAGCCTTCCTCGACCGGACCGGTTTCGAGGCGCGCGCTCTTGCCGTAGCGCTGGGCGAGGCGCTGGCGGCTGTTGGCGAGGCCGATGCCGGTGCTGATGCGCGGGCGCGAGCTCTCGTCGCCGTCGGGCGAGGTGTTGAACACGCTGAGCACGACCTGGCCGTCCTGCCGCACCGCCTCGACCGCCAGGTCGGCCGGCCCCTTGAGCGCCGAGACGCCGTGCTTGATCGCGTTCTCGACCAGCGGCTGCAGGATGAAATTGGGGACCAGGGCCGCCTCGGCCTCGGGGGCGACCTCGATGCTGATGCTGAGCCGCTCGCCGAAGCGCGCCGCCTCGAGGTCGAGATAGGCCTCGATCGTGTCGATCTCCTGGACCAGCGGGACGTCCTCCATCGGATCCGAGTTGAGCGAGGCGCGCAGGAAGTCGGCAAGGCGCTGGATCATCTCCTCGGCTTCCTCGCGGCGGCCGAGAGTCACCAGGCTGGAGATCGAGTTCAACGTGTTGAACAGGAAATGGGGGTTGAGCTGGAGGCGCAGCGCCGCAGCGACCGCCTTGGCCGCTGCCGCCTCCGCGCTCGCCGCGCGTGCGGTGCTGGCTTCCGCCAGGCCGCTCGCCCGCATCGCCCACAGCAAGGTGAGGGCGAGGCAGAAGGTCCACAGATAGAGGAAGGCAACTCCGAGAAGCCGCTGAAGCGACATGTCCAGCGCCCATTCCTGCCACGCCGGCTGCACGTGAAGCGCCAGCCAGCGCAGCCAATAGACGTCGAACAGGGTCTGCACCGCGGTGGCCGCGGCAATGGCGACGAGCAGCAACGGCCAGCGCAGCAAGAGGGCGGCCGGCCGCTCGTTGTTGCGCAGCCAGTTGAGAGTCAGCGTCTGCGCCACGCCGAGCGCGAACATCGGCACCGAGGCGGCCAGCATCAGCCCTGGCGGGGTGCGGCCGATGAGATAGGCGATCGCGTCGACCAGGATATAGCCGAACGTCCAGATGACGACGGTGGGGCCGAGCGCGGTGCCGCGGAACCGGGCGGAAAGCTGGTCGAGCACCGGAGCGGGCCTCAACGGGGCGCGGGGACGCAAGGAAGGAGGCGGCCGTCGGGATCATATTGCGGCCAGCGCACCGCCGCGCCGCTGCGCAGCATCTCGCAGCTGATGTCCTGGCCGGACGGGTTGCGGCAACTTGCGTCGACATTGTTGTAGGACGGGCCGAACGAGGTGCATTCGAGGCGGCCGACGGCGAGCCGGGTCAGCTGGGCCTTGGCCTCGGCGCCCGACGCCTCCGGGCACAGATTCTCGTAGCGGCAGCTATTGTCGGCCTCGCGTGCCTCGATGCCGCGCAGGCGAACGCGCACCTGCTTGCCGCTGGTATCGGTCTCGGCGCAATTGATCGGTCCGTCGCCGTCATAGACACTCTGGACCGTGCACGGGAAGGTGTGTCCGGACGCGGTGTCGACCGCGGCCGACGAGGCCTGGCCAAGAGCGCTGAACAGGATGAAGGCAAGGGCGGCGAGGATGATCAGGGCGATGGCGATCGCCCCGTTCGATACTTTCCTCAGTTCTCCCGCCGCAGCTTCCGCCACTCTCGCTCCCCCAGGCTGGCGCCGGGAGAATGGCGCAGAGCGCGGCCCAACACAATGTTCCTGTGTCGGCGCCGGCGAACGGCAGCACGTCAGCGCGCGGCGATCGCGCCGTCGGCGGCCTCCGGCTCGCGCGTCCATTGATTGATGCGCTCGCTGACGGTGAGCTCCCTGAGCAGCGCGTCGACGCTGTGCTGGAGCTCGGGCAGCCGCAGGATCTCGTGGCGGGCCCCGCGATAGGCTTCGACGAGCATTACCGCGTCGACGAGGACGTCGAGCAGCATTTCCTCGGGATCGGGCACATCTTCGAGGTTCGCGAGCAGGGCGAGGACCTTGCGCCGCGCGGCCTCCGGCTCGGTGGTGACTTCCTGGCGACTGACCAGCCAACCCATGGCGATACTCCTACTGGGGCGTCGCCAGATTACGCGAATAGGAATCGGGGGTAACCGCCGCCCGGCGCGGCAGCGAGTCGCCCTGCCGCAATATAAGGCTTTCGCGGTGGGCCGTGCGGGGCGGAGCTAGGACCGGGCGGCCGCCCGCCGCCGGGCGAGCAGCATGGCGGCGACGACGCAGGCGCCGAACAGGGACCCTTCGAGTCCGGCGGTGACCATCTGGCTGACGGGGCCGAAGCCGCTCTCGCCGAGCATCGCGCCCACCTCGTCGAGACCGAGGCGGGACGTCGGGAGATTGCGCGCGAGGAGATCGAGGCTGCCGCCCATCAGCCGACCGCCGGCCACGGCAACCAGGATTCCGCCAAGTCCTCCCGCCAGGGCCGCCGCGGCAATGCTTCGCCGCAGCGACGGCAGGTCGGCGTGCCGGCCCGCCAGCCACGCGCCGAGGCCGACCGCGCCGCCGAGCATCGCCCCTTCGGGCGCTCCGGTAATGTCGCCGGGGGACTGGCCGAGAAGGAGGTTGAACGCGTCGAGCCCGACCAGCTTCACCAGCGCGCCGACAATCATTCCGCCGATCCCGCCACCGACGATGGTCCATGGGCCGGGGCGGTCGGAGGCGAAACCCGATGCGGCGATTCCGAACGCGACCCCGGCGCCGCCGAGCAGCGCGACCGCCATCGTCGCGCACAGCATGACGAGCAGGACCGAGGCGGCGCCCATGCCCGGCGCCAGCGGCTGCGACGCTCCGGCAAAGCCGTAGAACAGCCCGCCGAAGAAGCCCGCGACCACGCCACCGATCGTGCCGGCGGCGCCGAGCAGGAGGAAAAGCTGCCACGAAAAGGACGGCCGTTCCGCCGGCCCGCCAGGCTCCGGCACGGTTCCGGGGTCGCCATCGTCGGGTTCGACCGGCGCGATGAAGCGGTAGCCGTGCTTGGGCACCGTCTCGATGAAGCGCGGGCGGGCGGCGTCATCGCCGAGCTGGCGCCGGAGCGTGCGCACGCACTGGGTCAGCGCTTCGTCGGTGACCGGCACGCCGCGCCACACCTCGTCCATGAAGCGGTCCTTGGAGACGAGCTTGCCGGCGTCGCGCACGAGCAGGGTCAGAGCGTCGAGATAGCGGGCATTGAGCTCCACCGGCGCGCCGTCGCGCCTCAGCTGGCGGTCGACGGGATCGAGCAGGAAGCGGTCGAAGCGATAGCTGCCCGGCGCCATATTCTCAGCAAGACCTCAGGATTGCCCGTACCGCTCCCGGCTACTTAGGCCTGGCGACCGGGCGATGGCAAACCCGAGTCACGCCGCCGGCAGGGCGAGCAAGGCATCGGCCATCAGCGCCGCCGCGCTGTCCGGGTCGTGCGCCGGCGCGAGCGTGCGCCAGGTCGCGAACTGGAGCGCGACGAGGAGCAGCGGCCGGGCGCGGTCGGCGAGGCCTTCGGCGAGCACCGCCGCCGCCTGCTCGAAGGTCGGCGCCATGCGCAGGGCGACGATCTCGCGCGTGAGGGCGTGATGCTCGGCATCGCGAAGCACGCAGGCCGCCTGGCCGTCATTGCGCCGATACCAGGCGTAGATCTGCGCCAGGCCTTCGCGCAGCCGCTCGCGGCCGGGCGGCAGCGCCCGCCATTCCGCCACCGCCGGCAGCGGGTCGCGCTCCAGCGCCAGGCCGGAGCAGGCGAGGAACAGCTCCCGCTCGTCCGGGAAATGCGCATAATAGGTGTGGCGCTGGACGCCGGCGCGCTCGGCGATCTGCGCCACCGTCGTGCGCGCCGGGCCGACCGAGCAATGCAGGTCGACCGCCGCTTCGACGATGCGCCGGCGAGTCTCCTCCCGCTTCACCGCGCGCGCGCCGAGCCGGTAGCTGCGCTTATTCGCTACACGATCCTGGGCATCGGAAATTGACATAAGGGTAATTTAATTGCACAGACCTGTGCAGTCAACGCGACTCGACGGCAGGGGCAAGGGACCGGGAGGAGAGACGATGACGACACGCTTGGACGAGATCGCCGACGGCATCTTTCGCATTTCGACCTATGTCGCGGAAGTCGCTCCGCCGGCGGGCTTCGTGTTCAACCAATATCTGATCGCCGCGGACGAACCCTTGCTGTTCCACACCGGTCATCGGCGGCTGTTTCCCGCGGTGCACGAGGCGGTCGCCCGGGTGATTGCGCCGGAGCGGCTGCGCTGGGTCAGCTTCGGCCATGTCGAAGCGGACGAATGCGGCGCGATGAACCAGTGGTTGGAGGCGGCGCCGGATGCCGAGGTCGCTCACGGGGCGATCGCCTGCGACGTCAGCCTCAACGATCTTGCCGACCGGCCGCCGCGGCTGCTCGCGGACGGCGAGGTCATCGATCTCGGCGGCAAGCGCGTGCGCTACATCGACACGCCGCACACGCCGCATGGCTGGGAAGCCGGCCTGCTCATGGAGGAGACGACCGCCACCTTGCTGTGCGGCGACCTGTTCACCCAGATCGGCAATGCGCAGGCGCTGACCGAGAGCGACATCGTCGGGCCGGCCGCGGCGGCCGAGGACCTGTTCCGCTTTTCGAGCCTTCACCCGGACATGGGCGCGACGATCCGCCGGCTTGCGCCGCTCGCGCCGAAGACGCTTGCGCTGATGCACGGTCCCGCTTTCGCCGGGGATGGTGCCGGCGCGCTCCAGGCGCTTGCCGACGATTACGACCGCCGCACGGCCGCCTGGCGCGAGCAGCAGGTGCTGGCGGCCTAGGAGAATATGGCCAGGCCACGTCCGAAGCTGCCGCCCCGCGAGGCGATCCTGGCGCTTGCCGACGACCAGGGCCGTCTCGCCGTGCGCGCCGCGCCCAACGCATCCGCCGACGCCATCCTGCTGCCCGAGGACGGCAAGGCGCTGCGCGTCCGGGTCACCGCGGCGCCCGAGGATGGCCGCGCCAACGAGGCGATCCTCGCTCTGCTCGCCAAGGCGCTCGGCCAGTCGCGTTCCTCGCTGGAGCTTCTGCGCGGCGCGACGGGGCGGGACAAGCTGATCGGCATTCGCTCGACTGAGCTTCCAAGCGCGACGCCGGGCGGTTAGCTCCGACCCATGAATCGTTATCAGAAGCGCGCGCGAATATTCGCCGCGACACTGTCGGCGCTTGCCGGATTCGTCGACGCGATCGGCTTCGTCGAATCCGGCGGCTTCTTCGTGTCGTTCATGAGCGGCAACTCGACCCGCTTGGGGGTCGGGCTCGCCGCCTCGCTGTCGCATGCAGCGCTTGCCGGCGGCCTCATCCTCGCCTTCGTCGTGGGCGTGGCGGCAGGGTCGCTGGTCGGCCATGCCGCGGGCGAGCGGCGACGGGCCGGAGCGGTGCTGCTCGCCATTGCAATGCTCCTCCTTGCCGCCGCGACGGTCGGGGTTGGCGGATGGCACTTCACGGCCCTCGGCCTGACCGGCATCGCGATGGGCGCCGAGAATGCCATTTTCGAGCGCGGAGGAGAGGTGCGGATCGGCCTCACCTACATGACCGGCAGCCTGGTCCGGGCCGGACAGGGGCTCGCCGGAATGGTCCTCGGGCGGCCGGCCGGAGACTGGCCGTGGTACATGGTGCTGTGGGGCGGCTTCGTCGCCGGAGCCGTGGCCGGCGCGGCGGCCCATCCCGAGATCGGGCTTTCGGCCCTGTTCGCCGCCGGTGGCATGGCGCTGGCGCTCGCGCTCGTCGCGAACCGGCTGGTGCGCGACGCCGCTTAGTCTCGCTCCGGAGTTCCGCCGGGGATTCGGGGCCGCTCGGGGCCGTCGGCCAGGCGCTGCCATTGGACCTGGCTGACGTAGAGGCAGCGCTTGTGCACGCCCGGCTGCTCGCGGCCGTCGGGATCGGCGTTCCAGCCGTGAAAGAACAGATATGTCCGGCCGCCCTCGTCGAGCAGCGACTGGTGGCCGGGGCCGATCAGGAGCGAGCCGTCATGGGAGCGCAGGATCGGGTTGTCGCCATTGTCTCGGCACGGCCCGCGCGGCGAGGCGCAGCTCAGATAGGCGACGGAATAATTGCGATTTCCAAAGAAGTTGCCGGAGTAGAACAGATAATAAGCGCCGCCCCGGCGGACCATGGTCGGCGCCTCCACCACGCGCCATTCCCAGTCGTCATGCGCTTCGGGACTGTCGTTGTTGGCGACGAGACGGTGGCGCGGGCCGAGCGCGGCGAGGCCGTCCGAGCTCAGCCCCTGGCTGTAGATCGCGGTGCCGCGCCCGCAGCAATTGCCGTCTTCCTTGTAGAGAAGATAGAGGCTGTCGCCGTCGCGGAAGATTCCGGCATCGATCACTCCGTCGGGGAAATCGGCGCAGACGAGCGGCTCGTCGATACCGGTGAACGGGCCTTCCGGACGGTCCGCGACGGCGGCGCCGATGCAGTGGCGCTGGCGCACGACCGGCGCTTCCGCCGGGCCCTCGGTGCGGGTGAGCCTGGCGTGGCGGGCGTTGAAATAGAGGATGTAGCGGCCGCTATGAGCCAGCATCTCGGGCGCCCACACCTGCGGGTGGGCGCGGTCGATCCAGGCCGGAAAGTGGCTTGCCGGGAAGGCCTCGCCCGGTTCGCTCCAGCGCGTCAGATCGCGGGAGCGGGCGACCTGGACGTTCATCTGGCCTCCGCCGGTCTGGTTGCCGGTCGCGTAGGCGAAGTAGCTGTCGCCGAAGCGCGCGACGAACGGATCCGGGAAATTGGCGTCGATCAGGCGATGCGGCGCTCTCGCGCCGAGATTGGCAATGGCGACGCCCGCTCCCGGCGTGCCCGGACAGGCAGGCGCGACCGCCTGGGACGATGCGCCCGCCGCCGAAAGCGGCAACGCAAGGAGCAGCGCCAGCGCGGCTTTGCGCATGTTCGGCCGATCAGAGCCGGGTCACCTGGACTCGGTTGCCTCGGCTGCTGGTGATGGTCTGGGTCCTGCCGCGCACGAACGGTCCCTGCATCGGCCAGCATTCGCGCGGCGCGTTGCCCCAGTTGAAGCACAGGTCCGGGCCGCTCATCTCCCAGCGCCCATTGACCGACTGGCTGCCGAAGCGGGCGGTGACGACCCCGTCGTGCCGGAACGTCATGCGGCTGCTCGCACCATTCGCGGCATCCACCCGCAGCGTCTGGCCTGCGGGGCTGAATGAGGTGCGGTCGCCGGGAACCAGGGTGGCGCAGCCGGCGAGCAGCATCGCTGCTGCGGCGGCCGGGACGAGACGGGTGACACGGGACATGGGCAGGCTTCCTTTCACGGGCTGAATCGCCCCAGAAGCCGCGTTGTTCCGGTTGTGCAACGGGATTTGCGCAAATCAGGGAGCGAGCACGTTCCCGCAACTGCGGCAGCCGCGCGGCGTCCCCGCGACGGCCTCGCGTTGCGCCTGGCGATCGAGCGATCGGGCGCAGCTGTAGCGGCCGGCGATCGCCGACTGGGTGCAGCTGTAGCCGCGCACGATCCTTGCCCGGGAGCGATCCTCCGGCTGTGAATTGGAAGCCGCCTCGCCCGACGCGCAAGCGGCCAGCGCAAGCAGGCCGGATGCGGCGAGGAGCCGGGCCAGCCCGGAAGCCGGCATGAACGTGAGTCGCATGGGCCCCACTTCCCCTTGTTTGCGCGCTTTTCGATGCGGCGCCGGCGACGGAGGCAAAAGCCGCCCGCGCTCAAAATGACGCCGCCATCGACCAATGTTCAAAAGGGCTTACCGCGTGCCAGCCTGCGACAGCGCCTTAACCCATCATCAAATCCTTTGGGCCTAGACCGGCGCGAACAACGCCTCAGGCTAGGATGTCCATGTACCACGCGCCCGTTGCCTCGGAATCCGACGCGGCCGAGACTCTCCCCGCCGACGCGGGAGAGCCGGCGTTCACCGATACCGGCAGCGAGCGGCTTCGCGACGCGCATCTTCACAACGGGCAAATCGAGGCGCGCGCGCTGTTCGCCCCCTATTTCGCGGTGTCCGCGGCGGCCACCGCAGGGATGTGCGGCTGGGCGATGCTGGACGCGATCCCGCTTCATTTCATCATCGGCTGGCTCGCCGTCGTGCTGTTCGTCAACTGGGTCGCCTGCCGCCACGTGATGAGCGTCGCAGCGATCGGCAGCAGCCGCACCGCGCGGCCGCGCCACGCCCTCTTCCCGATCGGCGAGGCGATGCTGCTCGCCCTGCTGTGGGCGTCGCTGCCGACCTACGGATTCGCCACCTTGCCGCCCGACGCGCAGTTCGTGATCGGCGGGGCGATGGCGGGCATGATCGTCGCGTCGCTGTCGCTGGCATCGGTGCCCGCGGCCGCGATCGCCTGGATCGCGACCCTGACCGCGGCTTTCTGCGTTGCCTATTTCCACGGCAGCGAGCGGCTCGACCTGAGGCTCGGCCTCACCTTCGTGATGCTCGCGGCGATCGGCATTTTCGGAGTCACCCGCCTGACCCGCTGGATCTTCGCCCAGCTCAAGGTCATCGCCAAGACCCGGGCCGCCGCCGAATCGATCCGCCTGCTGCTCAAGGAATATGAGCATCGCGGGGTCGGCTGGCTGTGGCAGGTCGATAGCGAGAACCGAGTCATCTACATCTCGTCGCGGATGACCGGCCTGATCGGCCGCTCGCCGGCGCAGGTCGTCGGCCATTCGCTCCCCGCGACGCTCGGCGGCAATAGCGTGCTCGGCCAGGCCCTGCTCGCGCGCCAACCCTTCGCCAATCTCGAGATGGAGATGCGCACCCGCCGAGGCACGCGCTGGATCAGCCTGTCGGGCGACCCGGTGATCGACGTGACCGGCCAGTTCCAGGGCTTCCGCGGAGTCGGCTCCGACATCACCGAGGTGAGGAAGACGCAGGAGCGTCTGACCAACCTCGCCAACATGGACGTGCTGTCCGGCCTGCCCAATCGCGGGCGGGTGCGCGAGCTGCTCGGCCAGGCGCTGGACGGCGCCGAGGCGACCAATGTGCCCTGCGCGATCATGTTCCTCGATCTGGACGGCTTCAAGCCGGTCAACGACACGTTCGGCCACCCCAAGGGCGACGCGGTCCTCAAGAGCGTGTCGCAGCGGCTGGTTCGCGAGGTCGGAACGATCGGCGAGGTCGGCAGAATGGGCGGCGACGAGTTCGCCGTGGTGATCCGCGACGCCCAGAGCCGCAAGCGAGTCGAGGAGCTCGCCCGCAACATCATCAACGCGATCGCCGAGCCCTATTTCATCGACAAGGCCGAGATCCGCATCGGCGTGTCGATCGGCTGCGCGTTCGGCCCGATCGACGGCAAGAGCGTCGACGACCTCATCCAGAAGGCCGACCTCGCGCTCTACCAGGCGAAGGACCAGGGCCGCGGAATCTGCTGCTTCTTCAACGCCGAGATGGCGAACGAGCAGGAGGACCGACTGCGCGTCGAGCAGGACATGCGCGTCGCGCTCGCAACCGGACAGTTCCGACTGCTGTTCCAGCCGCTGATCAGCGCCGCGGACCAGAGCCTGATGGGCTTCGAGGCGCTCATTCGCTGGCAGCACCCGACCCGCGGAATCGTCTCGCCGATGGAGTTCATTCCGCTCGCCGAGGAAACCGGCCTGATCATGGAGCTCGGCGACTGGGTGATCGACGAGGCGTGCCGCGCCGCCGCGGTGTGGCCGGCGGGGATCACCGTCGCGGTCAACGTGTCGGCCAAGCAGCTCGTCTTCCCGGCGCTTCCCAATACGGTGAGCGAGGCGCTCGCCCGCCACCGCCTGCAGGCCAACAGGCTGGAGCTCGAGGTCACCGAGTCGATCTTCCTCGGCGAGAATGCGCACACGCTCGACGTGCTTCAGCGGCTTCGTACGCTCGGCGTCGGGATCGCGCTCGACGATTTCGGCACCGGCTATTCCTCGCTCGGCTATTTGAACAAGGCGGTCTTCCACAAACTGAAGATCGACGGCTCGTTCGTTCGCGAGGCGGCCGACAACAAGGAAGCGGTCGCGATCATCCAGTCGATCGTCCAGCTCGCCAAGAGCTTCCGGATGACGGTGACCGCAGAGGGCGTCGAGACCGCCGACGACTTCACCCGAATGCGCGACCTCGGGGTCAACCAGATCCAGGGCTATCTGTTCGGCCGGCCGATGACCTTCGACCGCGCCACCGAGCTGGTCCACGGAGTCCAGCAGCGGATGAGCGCCTGAGCCTCTCTCGGCTCGCCGAGGGCGGCGCGTTGCAGACAAAGAAAAGCCCCCGGTACGGCTGCCACGCACCGGGGGCGGGATGGGCTGGCGGCGCTTATTCGGGGAGCCCGCCCATCCGATCCCATTCGGCCTGGGTGCGGCACACTTCGCGGCTGATGCGCGAGCCGCTCAGCTGCATGCGCACGCACACCCGGCGCGACGTATCCTGTTCCGTCCGCGGAGCCGCCGCGCCGTTGCCCGGCGCCTTGGCGACGGCGCCCTGGTTGGTGCTGGCGAGGCGTTCGGGCTGCGCCGCATAAGCCGGGGCCATCGCGCCGGCGAGAAGCAGGCCGACCGCGGCGTTGCGGATCGTAGAATTGCGGATGATCGTCATGAAAACTCTCCCTGTCACCTGATCAGCACTGGTGCGGGCAGCGATTTGGGGGCGTCCCCGATGCGGCTGCCACGCACCGGGGACGCGGGGAGCCGCTTAGTGATCTTCGGGCAGGAGACCGCCCCGCCGCTCCCAATCCGATGCCGTCCGGCAGAAATCCTGGGTGATGCGCGACATCACCCGCTGGCCGCGGACGCAGACGACCGTCTCGGAGGCCGAACGGCGCTGCGCGGTCGCTGCCGTCGTGGTGGCCGAGCTGCTGGTCGTCGCAGCCGCGATATTGCTGTTGGTCAGCCCGCGGGCCTGCTCGGCCGAAGCGGACGTGGCGATGCCGGCCGCCAGCAGAGCAGCGGCGGCGGTGGTGACCCGGATGGTCCGGGCGCGTGCGTTAAACATGATGGTTCTCCCTTTCACCTGATGAGCATTCTCAAGCAGGCGCCCCTCCTGCTGCCTGTGTTACTGCATTAGGTGTGCCAAACAGCGCGAACGGCAGAAAACCGCCATTTTTGCTCGAAGCCTCGTGTATTGTCTTGGTAATACACGCCGAAATACGGGGCTTTTCGCCATTCCTCGGCGGGCGCGGCGAGGCGGCTCTGTCCGCAAGCGGACGGCTCGTGTCCGGAAGCGGTCATTTTGTGCTACGCCTGTAGCACCCTCCGAAGCCTCAGCGGCGCGCGGCCGTCGCTTTCTTGGTGCGCAGGGTGGGGTCGGCGGCGGCCGGATCGTCGGGCCAGGGATGCTTGGGATAACGGCCGCGCATTTCCTTGGCGACCGCGCTCCAGCTGCCGCGCCAGAAGCCGGGCAGGTCGCCGGTCGTCTGGATCGGCCGGCCCGCCGGCGAGGTTAGCGCGAGGATCAGTGGCCGCCCCGCGACGGTCGGATGCTCCGACAGGCCGAACAGGGCCTGGACCCGGATTGTGACCGTGGGGCCGGCCTCGGCTTCATAGTCGATGGCGTGGCGGCTTCCGGCCGGGGTGACGAACTCGGCCGGCGCGAGGCGGTCGAGGCGCTGGCGCGCGTCCCAGCCGATCAGGTTTTCCAGGGCGGATCGAAGCTCTCCACCCGAAATGTCGCCGAGGCGGCGCTTGCCGCTCAGGAGCGGGGCGAGCCATTCGTCGAGCCTGCCGGCAAGGGCCGCGTCGGAGAGGTCCGGAAGGCTGTCGTCCCGAGCCCGCGCGAAAGCGAGGCGGCGACGCAGCGATGCCGCGCCTCCGTTCCACGGCAGAAGTGCGAGACCGTTGCTGCGCACGCCTTCCAGTAGTGCCGCTTCGATCTCGGCCGGTGCGGCGCGGCTGTCCTGGCCACCGGACAGGAGGATGGCGCCGAGCCGCCGGCCGTGGCTGGCGCGGACGCCGCCGGTCGTGGGGTCGAAGCTGACCTGGGCGCCGCTGGAGATTCGATCGGCAAACAGGCTTTCCACCGTCGCCTGGTCGATCGGCGCCGCCGAGAGGATGCGGGCGCCGCCCGCGGTGCCGCCGACCTCGGCGACGGCGAGCCATTGCTCGCGGGCGAGCGGCGCGGCGGGATCGAGGCGGAAGCCGCGGCCGCCGGCGCTCAGCCACTGCTCGCCGGAGGAGTCGCGGCGCTTTGACAGGCGGTCGGGGAAGGCGAGGGCGACGCAGGCGCCAATATCTCCCCTCCCTGGAAGGGAGCCACCCACCCCTCGCCCCTCCCTTGCAGGGAGGGGAAGGAGCGAGCGCCACCGCTTCGCCAGTCCGCGCGCGGCTTCAGCGCGCCTGCCGCGCTCGCCACGCCAGCGCCTGAGGCGGAGCTCGAGGTCGGTGTCGTTGCCGCCGAGGCCGCGCTCGGAGAGGAGGACGGCGACATCGGCGGCGGTCGCTGCCCAGCCACGGGCGCCCGCCTCGATCAGCATATGGGCGAGGCGCGGCGGCAGCGGCAGGTCGGCAATGGCGCGGCCATGGGCGGTTGGGCGGCCGGCCGAGTCGATCGCGCCGAGGCTGGCGAGGCGGGTTCGGGCCTCGTCGATCGCGGCGGCGGGCGGCGGATCGAGCCAGTTGAGCTCGCGCGGGTCCGCCACGCCCCAGATCAGGCAGTCGAGCAGGAGCGCCGACAGGTCCGCCTCGAGGATCTCGGGCGGGTCGAAGCGCGGCAGGCTGGCGGTCGCGGCTTCCTCCCACAGCCGATAGACCCGGCCCGGACCCTGGCGGCCGGCGCGGCCGGCGCGCTGGGTGACCGCGGCCTGGCTGGCGCGCTCGGTGACGAGGCGGGTGAGGCCGGCGCTTCGGTCGTAGCGCGGGCGCCGGGCAAGGCCGGAATCGACGACGATGCGGACCCCGTCGAGGGTCAGGCTGGTTTCGGCGATCGAGGTGGCGAGCACCACCTTGCGGCGGCCGGGGGCAGCCGCCGTGATCGCAGCGCGCTGCTCGGCGGGATCGAGGCTGCCGTGGAGGCGGTGGCGATCGGCGTCGGCGGGCAGGTTGCCCGCCAGGCGCTCCGCGGTTCGCTCGATCTCGGCGACACCGGGGAGAAAGGCGAGCAGGCTGCCCTCGGACTCGGCAAGCGCGCGGCGGATGGCCGGGGCCATCTCGTCCTCGATCCGCCGCTCGGAGGCGCGGCCGACATGGACGATGTCGATCGGGTGGCTTCGGCCTTCGCTGGCGACGACCGGCGCGTCTCCCATCAGTGACGAGAAGCGGGCGCCGTCGAGAGTCGCCGACATGGCAAGGAGGCGCAGGTCCGGCCGAAGCGACGCCTGGGCATCGAGCGCGAGGGCAAGGCCGAAATCGCTGTCGAGGCTGCGCTCATGGACCTCGTCGAACAGCACAGCGGCGACGCCGGCCAATTCCGGGTCGGACTGGATGCGCTTGAGGAAGATGCCTTCGGTGAGGACGGTGATCCGGGTCGCCGCCGAGCGCTTGCTGTCGAGGCGGGTGGCGTAGCCGATGGTGCGGCCGACCGGCTCGCCGGCCAGCTCCGCCATCCGCTCCGCCGCCGCCCGCGCCGCCAGCCGCCGCGGCGACAGCAGCAAGATCTCGCCCGAGCAGATCCAGGGCTCGCCGAGCAAAGCCGGCGCCGCCGCTGTGGTCTTGCCGGCGCCCGGCGGAGCGACCAGCACGGCGTTGCTGCCCGCCCGCAACGCGGCGAGCAAATCGGGCAGGACGGCATGGATCGGCAGGGCGGCGGTCACGCCCTGCCGCATGGCACAGCGGGGCCGTCACGAACAGGCGCACCCAAAGGGCGGCCGGTGCGTTGGCCGCACAAACCCCGCGACGGAGAACTTATCATGGCCAAGACCCTGTCCGAATTCCAGATCAAGGGCCTGGGCGACGACAATTACCTGATGCGCTTCGCCACCGACGACGGCGAGACCGTGGAGGTGACCACGACGTTCGACCAGCTCGACCTGATCGCCGAGGCGATCGACGATCTCCTCATGGCCGACGAGGAGAATGCGCTGGAGGTCACGAACGAGGAATAGCGTCTCGCCCGTCCGGGCGGGCACGGATGTTGCCGGTTGCTGCTTGCGCCCGAACCCGAGCGGCTGGTCGTACTCGACGTCACGACACTAAGCGCCAGCGCAACGTCTCGCCGGCGTGGAAGGGCACGATCCCCGTCCCCGCCGCCGGCAGGCTGTCCGGCACCGCCTGCTCTTCGCGCACCAGGGTCACCCGGCCCTCGTTGAGCGGCAGGCCGTAGAAACGCGCGCCATTTTCCGACGCGAAGGCCTCGAGCCGGTCGAGCGCACCTTCCTCCTCGAACACGCTCGCATAGCTTTCCAGCGCATAAGGCGCGTTGAAGATGCCGGCGCAGCCGCAGCCGCTCTCCTTGGCCTCGACCGCGTGAGGCGCGCTGTCGGTGCCGAGGAAGAATTTCGGCGAGCCCGACGTCGCCGCCTTGCGCACTGCGAGCCGGTGCTTCTCGCGCTTGGCAACCGGCAGACAGTAAGCGTGCGGCCTGAGGCCACCGGCGAAGATCGCGTTGCGATTGATGATCAGGTGCTGCGGAGTCACCGTCGCGGCGACGTTCGGCCCGGCATCCATGACGAAATCGACGCCTTCCGCTGTGGTGATATGCTCGAACACGATCCTGAGTTCAGGAAGGTCGCTCACCACCTGCGACAGCACCCGCTCGATGAACACCGCCTCGCGGTCGAACACATCCACGTCCGGATCGGTCACCTCGCCATGGACGAGCAGCGGCATGCCGATCGCCTGCATCCGTTCCAGAACCTTGTAGATGTTGCTTATGTCGGTGACGCCCTGCGCGCTGTTGGTCGTCGCATTGGCCGGATAGAGCTTACAGGCCGTGAACACCCCGTCGGCATGGCCGCGCGCGATCTCGTCCGCGTCGGCATCGTCGGTGAGGTAACAGGTCATCAGCGGCGTGAAGTCCGCCCCCGCCGGAAGCGCCGCGACGATTCGCCCGCGATAGGCCTCGGCCGCCGCGACCGTGGTCACCGGCGGCGCCAGGTTCGGCATGACGATCGCCCGGGCGAACTGCCGCGCGGTATAGCCCGCCACCGCCTCAAGCATCGCCCCGTCGCGCAGGTGGACGTGCCAGTCGTCGGGGCGGCGGATGGTCATGCTGTCGGTCATGCGAGGCGCTGTGCCCCCGTTAGCCCCTCCCTTTCAAGGGAGGGGTTGGGAGTGGGTGCGCACGTCTGTGCGCCTATAAACTCGATCCACCATGCGTTGCAGCGCTTCGGAGGCATCGAGCCTCCTCACCGCTACCCACCCCTGGCCCCTCCCTTGAAAGGGAGGGGTGAACCGGCGATCTCCTTCTCATGAGTTCCACCACCCTCACCGGCCGCGCCCTCGTCCGCCTTTCAGGAGAGGACGTGCGCGGCTTCCTCCAGGGGCTCGTCACCAACGACGTGGGCCTGCTCGCGCCTGATCGGCCGCTCTGGGCCGGACTGCTCTCCGCGCAGGGCAAGGCGCTGTTCGACTTCATCCTGTGGGCTTCGGGCGACGACGTGCTGGTCGATTGCGAGCGAGAGCAGGCGGGAGCGCTGGCATCGCGCCTCACCCTCTATCGCCTGCGCCGGCCGATCACGATCGAGCGCGAGCCGGACCTGTGCGTCCACTGGGCCGCCGACGGCGAGGCCGGCGTCGCCGATCCGCGCCTGCCGGCGCTTGGGCGTCGCTGGCTCGCACGGGCGAGCGGCGAGGCGGGAGCCGACGAGGCCTGGCGCGAGCACCGCCTCCGCCTCGGAGTCACCGAAGGCGCAGCCGAGCTCGGCGACATTCTCTGGCTGGAATGCAATGCCGCCGAGCTGAACGGGGTCGCCTTCGACAAGGGCTGCTATGTCGGCCAGGAGAATACGGCTCGGATGAACTGGCGGCAGAAGGTCAACCGCCGCCTGGTCGTCGTCGCGGCCGACGCGCCCGGACCGCGCACCCGCATCCACTATCCCGATCTCGGCCTCGCCGTGGACCATCGCCGAGTCGACGACCTCGGCGGCGCGATCATTCCGGACTGGTTAAGCCCCACCCTGCTCTCCTCCTAGGGCAGGCGAAAGGCGGCTGCGGGCCGTCCCTTGCCTACGAGCATGTTATGTCATAACATGCCGTTCCGGGGCGATGGTTCAGGAGGAGGGACTATGCGCAAGCTCGGACGAGTCGCGGTGCGCCGCAATCTGATCGTCAGCGTCGGCATCGCGGGCGTCGCGGTCGCCGGACTGATTGCGCTCGGCCCGCTGCCCGGCACGGCCAGCGCCAACATCCAGCAGGACCAGAGCAGCGGCGGCCTCGTCGCCTTCCGCTCCGACGCCGAGCTGCGCCGCTTCCTGCGCCAGCGCCAGGCGCGCACGCGGCGGCTGGAGGCTATGGAAGTCCAGGAGATGGCGGCCCCGGCTCCGATGGCGGCGGACACGGCCAACAGCTTGCCGGCGGCCCAGGCAGAGGCGGGCATCACCAACACCCAGGAAGCCGGAGTCGACGAAGGCGGCATCGTCAAGACCTGGCGCGACATGCTCGTCATCCTTCGCCGCGGCCGGATCTTCACCGTCTCGCTCGCCGACGGCGCGATGCGGTCGATCGACTCGATCGACGCCTTTCCGCCGGGCGTGAATGCGGGCAGCGACTGGTATGACGAGATGCTGGTGTCCGGAGACCGCGTCATCGTCATCGGCTACAGCTACGGGCGCGGCGGAACCGAGGTGAACCGCTTCCGAATCTCGCCGGACGGGCGGCTGCGCTTCGAGGACGCCTATCACCTGCGCTCGAACGATTATTATTCGTCGCGCAACTACGCCTCGCGGCTGATCGGCAACCGGCTGGTCTATTACACGCCGCTCTATCTTGGTCATGGCGGCGACGATCCGCTCGACTCACTTCCCGCCGTGCGCCGCTGGCGGGGCGACAATGATCGCGGCGCCTTCCGCCGCATCGCCGACGCTCGGCAGGTCTATATCGCGCCGCGCCTGCGCGACGACCGCGATTCCGACATCAGCGCGCTGCACAGCGTGATCAGCTGCGACCTCACCGCGCCGGAGCTCGATTGCGACGCGACCGCAGTGCTCGGCCCGTCGTCACGCACCTTCTACGTGTCCGGCAACGCGGTCTACCTGTGGATCGCATCCTGGCGCGACGACCCGAAGCAGCGGCACCCGGGCTCCTATCTTTACCGGCTCCCGTTCGCCGAGGATGCCCGCCCGGCGGCGATCGCCGCGCGCGGTGCGCCGACCGACCAATTTTCGTTCCGCGAGGACGCGCAGGGCGGCCGCATCGACGTGCTGGTCCGATCGGAAGGGCGCGGCGACGCGATGTGGCGGCCCGAGTTCAGCGCCGGCAGCGTCGCATTGCTGCAGGTGCCGTTCGCGGCTTTCGGCGACGGCTCGGACGAAGCGCCCGCGCGCTTCTACCGCGACCTGCCCCAACCGCGCGGCGACGGCTACGAGTTCCACAACCGCTTCGTCGGCGACTATATTCTCTATGGCAATGGTAGCGGCGGCTACGGATCGGAACGCGGCGGCACCGGCTGGGTGACCGCTGCCTCGGTGCGCGGCGGCCCGGCGCAGGAACTGGCGCTGGCCCATGGCGTCGAGCGGATCGAGGTCCTGGGCCGCGACGCGCTCGTCGTCGGCGGCGGCGGACGCGATCTCGGCTTCACCGAGATCGACCTGTCCGGCCGGTCCCCTAGCGTCGGTAGCCGTTACGTTCATCGATCGGCCGGCCAGGGGGAATCGCGCAGCCACGCATTCTTCTACAGCCCCGATCCCGGCAGCCGCGACGGCGCGTCGGGGACGCTCGGCCTGCCGGTCGCCAAGGCCGTCGAGGAGCGCTACCGCCGCTTCTTCGGAAGCGCGGCTTCGATGCTGTTCCTTCGCCGGGAGGCGCACCGCTTCAGCCCGGCCGGCGAGCTCGATGCCCAACTCGCGCATATCACCGACGACGGCTGTCAGGCCTCGTGCGTCGACTGGTACGGCAACGCCCGGCCGATCTTCTGGCGCGGTCGCATCTTCGCTCTGCTCGGCTACGAGCTGGTTGAGGGCCGGATGGCGAACGGCCGGATCAGCGAAACCGGCCGCGCCAACTTCGCGCCGCGAATGACCAGAGCGTCGCGGGAGTAAGCGCCGCGTCGCCGGAGGGCCGCGCTGCCATGATGCGGGAAACCGGTTTCGCAATTGATCGTTACGGGTGGAAACCGACATTCATCGAGGAATCGATGCCCGCTAAGGACAGTGAGGCGCTGGCCGGGTTGATTAGAAAACTGGACCGCCTCTCGAAACTGGACGCCGAAGACCAAGAGATGCTCGCCGCGCTGCCTTTCCGCCTGGAAAGCGTGCCGGCCGGCACTCTGCTGGTGCGCGAAGGCGCCCTGGTCACGCAATGCTGCATGCTGGCGCAGGGCTATGCGTGCCGCCACAAAACCAGCGCCGAGGGGAAGCGACAGATCGTCTCCTTCCACCTGGCCGGCGATATCCTCGATATCCAGCATCTCGTGCTCGCCCGCGCCGATCACAATGTCGAGACGATCACCAGCGTCGAAGTCGCCTGGATTGCGGCCGACCAGCTGCGCACCCTCGCGGTCGAGCGGCCGAACATCGGCCAGGCCCTGTGGCGCGACGCGCTGATCGACGCGTCGGTGTTCCGCGAATGGGTGCTCAATGTCGGCCGCCGCGACGCGCGCACGCGCATCGCCCACATGCTGTGCGAATTCGGCGCGCGCGCTTTGGCGACCGGGGTGGC
This sequence comes from Pseudomonadota bacterium, assembly GCA_023417515.1. GTDB lineage: Bacteria > Pseudomonadota > Alphaproteobacteria > Sphingomonadales > Sphingomonadaceae > Allosphingosinicella. Next base: position 23,298 of record JAEZFL010000096.1, read on the forward strand.
GCGCGGGGAGCATTTCCTGCTGCCGCTGACTCAGGAGCAGATCGCCGACGCGACCGGCCTCACCGCAGTGCACGTCAACCGCATGCTGCGCTATCTGCGCGAAGCCGGCGCGCTTTCGGTTGGCCAGAAGGGAGTCCGGATCGAGGATTTCGGGCTGTTGCGAGCGATCAGCAGCTTCGACGCGTCCTATCTCCACGCGGCGGCCTGACCGATATCCCTCCGCGGCGGCCACCTTGACCTGCACCGCAGGCGCCCGCTGTGCGTGTTCGGCAACGTCCGCTGCGGATTGCGCTTTCGCCTCATGCGGCCGCCTGTGAATCGCTTCATTTCGCTCGCCTTTCGGGGCCGCCATTCCTATATCCTCACTATGGCAACATCACCGAATGAAAGCAGCTACGGCGCCGACTCCATCAAGGTGCTGAAGGGTCTCGACGCGGTCCGCAAGCGGCCGGGCATGTATATTGGCGACACCGACGACGGGTCGGGCCTCCACCACATGGTGTTCGAGGTCTCCGACAACGCGATCGACGAGGCGCTGGCGGGTCATTGCGACCGGATCCTGATCACCCTCAATGCCGACGGCTCGGTCAGCGTCGAGGACAATGGCCGCGGGATCCCGACCGGAATCCATGCCGAGGAAGGCGTGTCGGCGGCCGAGGTCATCATGACCCAGCTTCATGCCGGCGGTAAGTTCGAGAACACGTCGGACGAGAATGCCTACAAGGTGTCCGGCGGCCTTCACGGCGTCGGCGTATCGGTGGTGAACGCCCTCTCCGAATGGCTCGAGCTGACCATCTGGCGCAACGGCGTCGAGCATTGGATGCGCTTCCGCCACGGCGAGGCGGAGGCGCCTTTGATCGAGCGCGGCCCCGCGCCGGACGGTCGCAAAGGCACCCGAGTCACCTTCCTGCCGTCGACGACCACGTTCAAGAACGTCACCGAGTTCGACTTCGACACATTGGAGCACCGCTATCGCGAGCTCGCCTTCCTCAACTCGGGCGTTCGCCTGGTCCTCACCGACGCACGGCACGAGGAGGAGAAGGTCGTCGAATTGTTCTACGAGGGGGGAATCGCGGCCTTCGTTCGCTGGCTCGACCGCGCCAAGACTCCGATCGTCCCCGAGCCGCTCGCCATCACCGGCCAGCGCGACGAGGTCGGAATCGACGTCGCGCTGGAGTGGAACGACAGCTATTACGAACAGGTCCTCTGCTTCACCAACAACATCCCGCAGCGCGACGGCGGCACCCATCTGGCCGCGTTCCGCGCCGCTTTGACGCGCACCCTCAACAATTATGCCGACCGTTCGGGTCTTCTGAAGAAGGAGAAGGTCAGCCTCACCGGCGACGACATGCGCGAGGGCCTGACCGCGATCGTCTCCGTGAAGCTGCCCGATCCCAAGTTCAGCTCGCAGACCAAGGACAAGCTCGTCTCGTCCGAGGTGCGCCAGCCCCTAGAAAGCCTGATCGCCGACAAGCTCGCCGAATGGCTCGAGGAGAATCCCAACGTCGCCAAGACGGTGATTCAGAAGGTGATCGACGCCGCGGCCGCGCGCGAGGCCGCCAAGAAGGCGCGCGAGCTCACCCGCCGCAAGGGCGCGATGGACATCGCCTCGCTGCCCGGCAAGCTCGCCGACTGCCAGGAGCGCGATCCCGCCAAGTCCGAGCTGTTCCTGGTCGAGGGCGACTCGGCCGGCGGCTCGGCCAAGCAGGGCCGCGACCGCCAGTTCCAGGCGATCCTCCCGCTGCGCGGCAAGATCCTCAACGTCGAGCGCGCCCGCTTCGACCGAATGCTGTCGTCGCGCGAGGTCGGGACGCTCATCCAGGCGATGGGCACCGGAATCGGCCGCGAGGACTTCAACATCGACAAGCTTCGCTATCACAAGATCGTGATCATGACCGACGCCGACGTCGACGGCGCCCACATCCGCACCTTGCTGCTCACCTTCTTCTACCGGCAGATGCCGGAGATCATCGAGCGCGGGCACCTCTTCATCGCCCAGCCGCCGCTCTACAAGGTCGCCAAGGGCCGGTCCGAGGTCTATCTTAAGGACAATGCCGCGCTCGACGATTATCTCGTCGATGCCGGCGTCGGCGCCCTGGTTCTGGAGACGGCGGAAGGGCCGCGCTCGGGCGAGGATCTCAGGAGCCTTGCCGAGCATGCCCGGCGAATGCGCGCGCTGATGGGCTATGTGCCGCGTCGCTACGACCCGGCGATCATCGAGGCGCTGGCGCTGACCGGAACGCTCGATCCGGGGTTGGAGACGCGCGGCCGCGGCGACGCGATCGCCCGCGCCGCGGCGTGGCTGGGCGCCTCCGACGCGGAAGGCCGCTGGACCGCGCAGCCCGGCGAGGACGGCAACATCGTCCTCAATCGGCTATGGCGGGGGGTCACGGATCATCACGTCATCGACCACAAGTTCCTGGTCTCGGCCGAGGCGCGCAAGCTCCACGGCCTCGCCGGAGAGCAGGCGTCGGCTTATGCGAGCCCGTCGCGCCTCGTGACCCTCAAGGGCGCGGCCAGGGCCGCCCAAGAGGAGGCCGAGACCGGCCCGGGCGTGATCGGCCAGACCGAAGCGCAACCCGACGAGGATATGGCCCCGACCCCGGCCAAGGGCGTCGCGGTCACCCGCCCGTCCGAGTTGCTCGAGGCGATCCTCGCGGCCGGCCGCAAGGGCCTCAGCATCCAGCGCTACAAGGGTCTCGGCGAGATGAACGCGGAGCAGCTATGGGAGACGACGCTCGACCCGGCCAACCGCAGCCTGCTCAGGGTAGAGATCTCTCAGGCCGACGTCGCCGACGAGATTTTCACGCGCCTGATGGGCGACGTCGTCGAGCCGCGCCGCGACTTCATCCAGGAGAATGCCCTCAACGTGGCCAATCTCGATGTCTAGCGGCGCCTGATCTCCGCCTTCAGCCGCTCTAGGACGTTCTCGTCTCGGATCCGTGCGAAGACGGCCATGACCAGGCTGAACAAGCCGAAGAGGCCGAGGCCGGTCGCGATGGCGGCGAACAGCCATTCGCGCCGGCTGAGCTCGGCCATGGCGCTCTCCATGCCGATCCGGCCGTCGTCGAGGCCGGCAGCAAGGGCGATCACCTGCCAGCCGATCATGACGAAGACGGCGCCGCGCGCGGCATAGCCCGCGCGCCCTGCATGGCAGGTCCAGCCGGGCGCCTTGGAATCGAGCAGCCGGCGGAATCTCGCCTTCCACGCTTCGAGGAAGTTGCCGAGGCCGGCGACGACGATCAGAGCGCCGGCAAGGCCGACCGCGAGCGCTCCGCCCGGGAAGGTGAAGGCGGTTTCGGCCGCCTCACGCGCGCCATCGCCGCTGTCACGAAGCCCCATCGCCGTCTTTGCCGCGAAATAGGCGAGAGCGAGATGCGTGACCGCGCTGGCCGCCTGACCGAAGCGCTTGAACAACCCGTTCCGGTCGCTGCCGTCACCGTTGAGATCGAGCCAGCCGCTATAGAGACGAAACAGGCCGTAACCAGCGAGGCCGAGTGCGATCACGCCCAGCGCCACGCTTCCGAGCGGTATGTCGCGCAGGCGCTCGATCACCGTCGAGGTGCCTTCGCCGCCGCCTGTGGTCAACGCGAAGTAACCGAGCAGAAGATAGACGGCGCCTCGAGCCAAATAGCCGAGCCGGGCAAACGTCTCCAGCCGCGCTACCCGCTCCATCCTGAACCTCCAACCAACGCCACTGCCCTTGAGAGCGAGTGGCGCCGGAGGAGGTTCCGGAGCCGCAATGAGGTGCCGGTCAGCGCTCCGCCCGTTCCTCGCGGACGTGGCGTTCGGCGGCTTGCGTCAGGCCGATGAACTCGCGGCGCCAGAAATCGTCGACCCGCGCGCGGCCCGCGAGCGCTCGGGCGTCGGCGAAGGTGAAGCCGTTGAGATTGGTGTCGCCGCGCAGCAGCTGGCCGTAAGCCGCGACGGCCGCGGCAAAGGCGGTGTCGCCGGTCGGCGCGGTCGCCCGGCGGATCAGGCGGACATGGACCGGCTGCTCGATCAGACGGCTCTCGCTCTCGCCCGGAAGCTTGTAGCGAAGCCTGAGGTGCGCCATCTCGCCATCCTGCACGCCGGCCGCCTGGCGCCGGTTGGCCTCGTAGCGCCGCTCCGGCAGCCAGCCGCGGCTGCCGACCGGAACGATCTCGTAGAGCGCGGTCACCTGGTGTCCGGCCCCGATGTCGCCGGCGTCGACCGAGTCATTGGCGAAATCCTCCTCGCGCAGCGCCCGGTTCTCATAGCCGATCAGCCTATATTCGGCGACATAGGCCGGGTTGAACTCGACCTGGATCTTCACGTCCTGCGCGATGGTGAACAGGGTCGACGACAGCTCGTCGTCGAGCACCTTCTGGGCCTCGCGCGGGCTGTCGATATAGGCATAGTTGCCGTTTCCGTGATCGGCGATCTGCTCCATCATCGCTTCATTGTAATTGCCCGTGCCGAAGCCGAGCGCGGTCAGCTGGATGCCGGCCTCGCGCTCGCGCTCGACCATGTCGACCAGGGTCTCGGTGTTGCTGACCCCGACGTTGAAGTCGCCGTCGGTGGCAAGGACGACCCGGTTGATTCCGCCCGGGATCATGTTCTGCCGGGCGGTCTCGTAGGCGAGCTGGATGCCCGCCGCGCCCGCGGTCGAGCCGCCGGCCTGGAGCCGCATCAGCACGTCCTGCACCCGGCGCCGGTCGCTGGTCGGATCGAGTACCCGGCCGGCGGCGCCCGCATAGACGACGATCGAAACCCGGTCGCGCGGATTGAGCCGCTCCGCCAGCAAGGCCAGCGAGCATTGCACCAGCGGCAGCTTGTCGCGGCTCATCATCGACCCCGACACGTCGACCAGAAAGACGAGGTTGGCCGGCGGCCGCTCGCGCCGCGCGATGTCGTAGCCGCGCAGGCCCACCCGGAGCAGCCGGGTGTTGGTGTTCCACGGAGTCGTCGCCATGTCGGTGGTGATGCTGAACGGCTGCGTTCGGTCGCTCGGCCGCGGATAATCGTAGCGGAAATAATTGAGCAGCTCCTCGGTGCGCACCGCGGCCTGCGGCGGCATGCGGCCGTCTTGGAGGAAGCGGCGGACATTGGCATAGCTGCCCGTGTCGACGTCGACTCCGAAGGTGGAAACCGGTTCGTCCGCGACGGCGCGTACGGCGGCGACTTCCTCGCCCGCGTAACGCTCGCGATCCTCGCGGGGCACGTAGATTCCGGGCGGCGCGATCCGCGTTCCGGACACGGCCATCGGCTGCGCCATGCGCGCCTGGGGCATGGGCGGCGGCGCCGTCGGCATGGGCGCGCTGCCCGCAATCCCTCCGGTGGCACGGCCGCGGCCATAAGCCTGCATCTCGGCGAGGCCGCGCTCAAGATAAGGCGCGCAAATCCGGTCGGGGTCGCCGCCCATCACTTCACCGCGCCCCTGCGCCACTGCCGGAGCCATGAGCGGCGCGGGAATGCTGCCCGTCAGCATCAGCGCCGAGATCGTCGTCAGGATGATTGGCCGCATCGATCCTCTCCCACCTTGAATGTGATAGTATCACATCAGCCGGCGTGAACGGGGAATGAATGTTTCGGCAGCGCCGGATCGGAATGTCAGCGCGGCGCGTCTCGAAGCCGCAGCACCTGGTCGATCGGCAATGCTTCGATCGTGCCACGGGCCCCTTCCATGCGCTCCGAGCGGAACATGGAATTGAGGATCGCTTCCTCTGTCGCTTCGACTGCCGCGAAGAAAAGCGGAGTCATCGCCTCGTTGCCCAGCTCCGGATAGGTCGTCACCGCCGATCGTCTCGCGACCGTCCTGCGCACGCCTTCGTGGGTCGAGAAGGCAATCGCATAGTCGCCAGAGCCGTTGGTCATCGGCGAGCCGGTGCGACCCAGCGCGAGGAAGGCGCGGCGCGCGAGCCGCTCGAGATTGCGGTCGGAGAGTGGCGCGTCGGTCGCGATGACGATGATGATCGAGCCGTCGCCCGAACCTTGACGCCGCGGCGCCATGCCGTGGCGGCCGGCCAGCTCGTCATAAGGCAGACCGTCGATGGTGAGCGCGCCGCCATAATTGCTCTGCACGAGAACTCCGACGGTCCAGCCGCCGTGACCGGCCTCGAGCCGGCGCGAGGCTGTGCCGATGCCGCCCTTGAACCCGAAGGCCACGGTGCCGGTTCCCGCTCCGACCGCGCCTTCCGCGATCGGACCCTCGCGCGCAGCGTCGATGGCGCGGCGAGCATCGGCGATGGTGACACGGCGCCGGCGGATGTCGTTGAGGAAGCCGTCATTGGTCTCACCGACCACCGCGTTGACGGAACGCACCTCCTCGTTGCCGGGCTGAGCAAGAGTCCACGCGATGGTCGCCGCGGCGGCCTCGGGGACGTTCAACGTGTTGGTCAGCAGGATCGGGCTCTCGATCTCGCCAAGCTCGGCGACCTGGGTCGAGCCCATCAGCTTGCCGAAGCCGTTTCCGACGGCGATCGCCGCTGGAACCTTGTCCTGGAACAGGTTGCCGCCATGCGGAAGCACCGCGGTCACGCCGGTGCGAACGTCGCGTCCCTCGATCAGGGTGACATGGCCGACTCGCACCCCGGCAACATCGGTGATCGCGTTCAACGGCCCGGTTGGGATCACGCCGACGACGATTCCGGCTTCGCGGGCGCGCGGGCGTTCCTGCGCAAGTGCGTCGGTGGTCATGATCAGGGCAGCCAGAGCTATAGCGGCGGAGCCGAGACGGCGGCGAAACATCGTGTCGCTATGGCAGGCGGTGAAAGGCGGGGCAATCGACCGCGCGGCGAGATCTCAGTCGCCGTTCATCCGCACCATCGGCAGCGCGCCCAGAATCTTGCGCCGCAGCTCGAACTCGGCGCCGTACTGCCCGACGCTGCGCGCGGCGGCGCGCTCGACGAGCATTCGGGCGAGTCCCGCCTGGTGGGAAAGCCGCGACCAGCCGCAGCGGTCGATCGACACCGGCTGACGGAACTTGGCGCCAAAGCGATCGCCGCGGCGCCAGGTCACGTAAGCGAGTTCCGACCCGATCCCGGGCAGCTCGAGAGTGACGCAACTGCCGACCGTGACCCGCGCCTCGCATTCCGCCCGAAAGCCGTTGCTGGACAGGTCGAGGACGCGCACTTCGAGGCTGCTCCAATCATTGGGATGCAGCCGTGCAGGCTCGTCCAGGGGTAGTCGCTTCTCCCGCCGCACGTATCGCCCCTCGCTCGCTAGTGGCGGGGACGGCTTACCGCGATTCCGGTTAACGAACTGCTGCCTCGCCCCCGCATCCGCTTCATGTTGCTAGGAATTCGGTAAAGCTTGTCTGTCATAGAGGCCGCCGGTTCGAACAAGAGGCGCATGTCCGATGAACGAATTTCGGTCCGCATTGAGGAACGGCGAAGTGAACCAGGTGGTCCGCCCGGCCGCCAAGAAGGAAAACTGCCGCCGGCATCCGGCCGGCATCAGCCTGACCAGCATCCTCATTCCGCGCGTTGAGCGCCGAACGACCAATCAGCGTCGCGAGGACCGTTTCCGCGGAGTCGTCGAGCGCGCAACCGTTACCTTCCGCCGCAAGAAGATCCTCGCCAAGGTCGTCAACGTGTCGAGCAGCGGAATCATGATCGAGGCGCCGATCGAGCCACGCATCGGCGAGAAGCTTCGAGTCGACTTCGACGGTTTCGAGCCGCTGCTCGGAGTGATCTGCTGGGCGCGCGAGGGCCGCTTCGGCCTCGACCTCGGCGACGGAGCGATCCAGCTCGACTGAGCCCTAATCGCCGCTGGCGGCACAGGGCCGCCGTGGCTACAAACAAAGCGTGAACGGGGAAGCCACGCTCGATCCGCCGAGGCTGCGCAAGATCATCCATGTCGACATGGACGCCTTCTACGCGTCGGTCGAGCAGCGCGACCACCCGGAACTCAGGGGCAAGCCCGTGGCCGTCGGCGGCGGCTCGGAGCGCGGGGTCGTCGCGGCGGCGAGCTATGAAGCGCGGGTCTATGGCGTGCGCTCGGCCATGGCGTCGGTCACGGCGCGGAGGCGCTGCCCCGAACTAATCTTCGTCAAGCCGCGCTTCGACGTCTATCGCGCGGTTTCGCAGCAGGTCCGAGCGATCTTCGCCGACTATACCCCGCTGGTCGAGCCGCTGAGCCTCGACGAGGCCTATCTCGACGTCACCGAGGACCTCAAGGCCATCGGCATCGCGACCCGCATCGCCGAGGAGATCCGCGCCCGAATCCGCGCCGAGACCGGCCTCACCGCCTCGGCGGGCGTCTCCTACAACAAGTTCCTGGCCAAGCTCGCGTCCGACCAGAACAAGCCTGACGGCCTGTGCGTGATCACGCCCGCGAAGGGCGCGGCCTTCGCCGCCAGCCTGCCGGTCAGCCGCTTCCACGGCGTCGGGCCGAAGACCGCGGCGAAGATGGAGCGGCTCGGGATCGTCACCGGCGCCGATCTCGCCGCAAAGGACCTTCCCTTTCTCGAGCGCCATTTCGGAAGCTCCGGGCCGACCTATTACCGCCTCGCGCGTGGCATCTGCGACCGTCAAGTGAGGCCGGACCGCGAGCGCAAGTCGATCGGCGCCGAGGACACGTTCATGGAGGATCTCACCGATCCCGCGCGAATGGAGGCCGAGCTCGACCGCATCAGCCATACCATCTGGTCGCGGATCGGGGACCGTGGAATCGAGGGCCGCACCGTCGTCCTCAAGATGAAGTATCAGGACTTCCGCATCGTCACTCGAAGCCACTCGCTGTCGCGGCCCGTGGCGGGACGCGAGGAATTCTACGAGATCGGCCGGAAACTGCTCCACCGGCTGGTCCCGGTCGCCAAGCCGGTGCGGTTGCTGGGGCTCACGCTCTCCGGGCTGCGCAACGACGAGCCGGCGCCGGAGCTGGAGCCGGCCCTTCCCCTCTAGACGAGCCGCGCGCGGATCAGCCCGCGCACCGAATTGCCGATCAGGAAACCGCCTTCGAGGTCGCTCTCGCGCAACGGCGCCTCCCTCGCGCGCCCCTCCTCGATCAGCCGCTGGCGCAACACCCCGGGAAGGAGCCCGTGCGACAGAGGCGGGGTCAACAGGCGGCCGCCGCGTTCGACAAAGACAGTCGTGAAGCTGCCCTCGGTGAGGAAACCGTCGGGGTCGGTGAACAGGATCTCCCAGGTCCCTGCCGCCGCCAGTGCGTCGCGGTAGAAGGCCCGGTCGCTGGTCTTGTGCCGCAGGCGGAAATCGTCGGGCGAGACCGGCAGCGGCCGCACGGTCACGGGCACCGGCTCGATCGGCGGCTCCCCCAAGGGCTCGATTTCGACGGCCATCGCGCCGCTGCGCGCGAGCAACAGCCGGACCTTGGCATTGCCGGTTCCGAAACCCGCCGCCTGCAGCTCGTTGCGGGCCCCGTGGCGGTCGAAGTCGAAGCCGAGCGCCTCGGCGCTGGCCTTCATCCGCCCCAAATGGCGCTCGAGGTCGAACATGCCTTCGCGGGGATCGTGGCGCATCGATTCGACCAGATCGAAGCGCCCTTCCGCGGCAACGAACGCGCCTTTCGCCAGGCATTCGCGCCACTCCGCGTCGATTCGGCTGTCGGCGACGATGCCGGAGCCGAGGCCGAGCCGCGCCACCTCCTCGCCGTCGCGGATGGTGAGGGTGCGGATGGCGACGTTGAACGCAGCGTCGCCGTTCGGGCGGATGCGCCCGACCGATCCGCAATAGACGCCGCGCGGTCCCTGCTCGAGCTGATCGATGATCTCCATCGCACGCAGCTTCGGAGCGCCAGTGATCGAGCCGCACGGAAACAGGGCGCGGATCACTTCGACCGCATCGCCGCCCGGCTCCAGCGAAGCGGTCACCGTCGACACCATCTGGTGGACGGTGGGATAGGTTTCGACGCTGAACAGCCTGGGCACCTCGACGCTGCCCGGCCTGGCCACGCGGGACAGGTCGTTGCGCAGCAGGTCGACGATCATGAGGTTCTCGGCGCGCTGCTTGGGATCGCTCGCCAGCTCCTCCACGGCGGCCCGATCCTCGTCCGGAGAAGCGCCGCGCGTGGCGGTTCCCTTCATCGGCCGGGCCTTCAGCTCCCCCTGGTCGAGGGTGAAGAACAGCTCCGGCGACAGTGACAGGATCCAGTGCGTGCCGGTGAAGACGAGGGCGCCGTAGCCGGCCTTCGCCCGCGCGCGCAGCGCTGCGTAGAGCGCGAGCGGGTGCCCGGCGAACTTCACCTCGGCCTGGAAGGTGAAATTGGCCTGATAGATGTCGCCGTCGAGGATGTGCTCGTGGAGCTCTGCGAGCGCGGCCGCATAGTCCTCGCGACCGATCAATGGCCGCGGCCGACTGCCCCAGGCGCCCACCGGATCGGGCAGCAGGTCAGCAACATCGACGCGCTCCACCCGATCGAACAGGCCGAACCAGATCAAGGGCACGCCGTCCGCCTCTGCCGGTCTGGCGAGCGGCGCCAGTTTGGGATCGAGCGCGTAACCGGCCTCGTAGGACAGGAAGCCCGCCGCGTGCCGCCCGCCAAGGTGGCGCAGCCGCTCGAGCGCATCCTGCACTTCCCCCGGCTCGCGCGCCGCGACGAACCCGGACGGCTCGCTGAGCAAGGTCGCCGAGCCGCCGCGGGCATTGTCGATCACCACGAATGGCTGGTCGAGGGGGAGGCTTGGGCGGCGGGTCACGCGCGCAGCGATGCCGCCGACCCCGCTCTTTGTCGAGCCGATTGCGGAGCCGCAGGCCCCCCGATAAGCCTGAGCCACACAGGAGAGATGACCGGGAGGGATTGCCAATGCGCCTGAAGCTGTTCGGCCTTGCCTTGCTCGCATCCGCGAGCGCCGCCGCCTTTGCCCAGCCAAGCCAGCCCGCCGCACCGCGCGCCGTCGAGAAGCCCGCCGCGCTGACGGCGGACGGCATTCCCCCGGTTCCGGCGGAGCTCGCCGAGCGCACGCGGCCCTATATGGAATATCGCACCGCGGGCTTCACCAGCTGGAACCCCCGCGACCGGTCGATGACGATCACCACCCGCTTCGGCAACACCAACCAGGTGCATAGCGTCGCCCGACCGATGGGCATGCGCCAGCAAATGAGCTTCGAGGTCGAGCCGGTCTTCGGCGGCTGGTCGCCGGCCGGGGACGTGCTGCTCGTCCAGAAGGATATCGGCGGCAACGAATTCTACCAGATCTACACGCTCGCTAACGGCCGACTGACTCTTCTCACCGACGGCACAAGCCGCAACAATTTCGGCGCATGGAGCAAAGACGGGCGCTGGATCGGCTATTCCTCGACCCGTCGCAACGGCACCGATTCCGACCTCTATGTCATGGACCCGCGCGATCCCTCGACCAACCGCATGGTCGCGCAAGTGAGCGGCGGCGGCTGGGCGATCCTCGATTTCTCGCCCGACGGCCGCCAGGCGCTGGTCGGTGAATATATCTCGATCACCAAGTCGAACCTCCACCTGCTCGACCTCGCCAGCGGACGGATGACCCCGATCGGCGACCATAGTCGAACCGTCGCTTATGGTGGTGCCCTGTTCGCGCCCGACGGGACCTTGTGGGTCACGTCGGACGAAGGTTCGGAATTCCAACGCCTCGGCAGGCTCGACATCCGCACCGGCACCTTCCGCCCGGTCATCACCAACATCGACTGGGACGTCGAGAGCTTCGACATCGCCGAGGATGGCCGCTTCATCGCCTATACGGCCAACGAGGCGGGCCGCTCCAGGCTCTACCTGCTCGATCCGGCCAGCGGCCGCTCGCGCCCGGTCGACCTCCCCGCCGGGCTGATCGGCGGTCTCGAGATCGCGCCATGGGGCGATATCGGCTTCACCTTCACCTCGGCGCGCAGCCCCGCCGACGCCTATTCGGTGAATCCGCAAACCCTGGCGGTCACCCGCTGGACCCAGAGCGAAACCGGCGGACTCGACCCCAACGTCAATGTCGAGCCGGAGCTTGTCGAGACGCGCAGCTTCGACGGCGAGCGCGTGTCCGGCTTCCTCTACCGCCCGGACCCGCGCCGCTTCCCGGGGCCGCGCCCGCTCATCGTCAACATCCATGGCGGGCCGGAAGGCCAGTCGCGGCCGGGCTTCCTCGGCCGCAACAATTACCTGCTCAACGAGCAGGGGATCGCGATCTTCTACCCCAACGTTCGCGGCTCGTCGGGCTACGGCAAGCGCTTCCTCGGCCTCGACAACGGCGCTGCTCTGCGCGAGAACAGCGTTCGCGACATCGGCGCCTTCCTCGACGTGCTTGAGCGGGACCCTGCCCTCGACCGCGGTCGCATCGCAGTCACCGGCGGCTCCTATGGCGGCTATATGTGCTACGCCTCGGCGATCCATTACGGCCAGCGGCTGCGCGGCGCGAATTGCGTGGTCGCCATCTCCAATTTCGTCACCTTCCTCGAGAACACCCAGTCCTATCGCCGCGACTTGAGGCGCGTCGAATATGGCGACGAGCGCGATCCCGCCGAGCGCGCGCGACTGCTTGCCATCTCGCCGATGACCCGCTCGCGCGAGCTCGCCATCCCGCTGATGGTGGTGACCGGCGCCAACGATCCGCGCGTTCCGGCGTCGGAAGCCGACCAGATGGTCGCCGCGGTCCGCGCCAACGGCCGCGAGGCGTGGCACCTGATCGGCGAGAATGAAGGCCACGGCTTCGCCAAGAAGGAGAATGCCGACTATCAGTTCTGGACCAGCCTGATGTTCTGGGACCGCAACCTGCTCGGCAATGCGCCCGCGCCGGGTGGCGGCCCGGCGTCGTCGGCGGGCGAGCGCGGCCGCTAGTCCACCTCTCCCCTTGAGGGGAGGGGATCAAGGGTGGGGAGCGATGGCCGGGGCTCAATGCCCCGGACATCGCTTCATTCGCCGAACTCCCCCACCCCCAACCCCTCGCCTCAAGGGGAGGGGCTTTGTCAGCTGACGCGAACCGCCTGCCAGTCATTATCAGCGGCGACGATCCGGCCGCCGTCGACGCGTCCGTCGAACCGCAACGCGCCGTCGGCACTGGCGAGGGTGAGCGCGGTTCCGCGCAGGCGGCCTGAGACCGGAACGCTGGTGCCGTTCCCGCTGGCGCTCCCGTCGACTTCCTGGAACCTCTGCTCCAGCTCGAGCAGCCGGTAGCTTCCGTCCGCGCCGGTGACTTCCCAGCTTCCGCCCGCAACCGCGGGCACGTGCCACAGGAAGATGCGGCGGCCGTCATGCACCTCCTCGGCGTCCGCAGACCAGTCGCCCATGTCGAAGGCGTGGCTGACGACTCGGGCGCCGGCGGGAAGCTCGGTCAGCAGCTTGGGCCGCAGGCGCAGGTTGATCGCGGGCAGGAGGTAGATGGCGACGACGCTCGCCTCGTGGATCGGCGTGACGAACAGGTCCTGACGGCGAAACCGCACCCGTCCTTCGACGCCCTCGATCCGCGCCGTGGCGACGGCCTCCTGGATTCGCATCGCGTCGATGTCGACTCCAAGCGCCCGCGCGCCGCGCCGGCCGGCGGCCGCCGCGATGCGCCCGTCGCCGCAGCCGAGGTCGATCAGATAGTCCGACGCCGTCAGCCCGGCGAGGTCGAGCATGCGCTCGACCAGCACGTGCGGCGTCGGGACGAACGGCACGTCCGGCTCACGGGACCGCTGCGCCAGCGCAGGCGCGGCAAGGCCGCCGGCGACTAGGCCCAGGGCAGCGCGGCGGGTGATCCGTGTCGTCATCGCCTTCAGCATAGCAGAGCCGAGCGCGCTTGCATCGGGGCGCAGCGCCCGCCATCTCCTCGCCATGACCACCCAGCCACCGCTCAAGGCGGCGATCATCCCGGTGACGCCGCTCCAGCAGAATTGCACCCTGATCTGGTGTACCGCGACCATGAAGGGCGCGTTCACCGATCCGGGCGGGGACCTCGACCGGCTGAAGGCGGCCGCGGCGCAGCATGGCGTCACTGTCGAGAAATTGCTGCTCACCCACGGCCATATCGACCATTGCGGGTCGGCCAAGATCCTTGCCGACGAGCTCGGCGTGAAGATCGAGGGGCCGCACGAGGACGACCGCTTCTGGATCGCCCGGCTCGAGGATGACGGCCGCGCCTACGGAATCCCGGGCAAGCCGTTCGAAAGCGACCGCTGGCTGGCCGACGGCGACCAGGTCACCGTCGGCCACCTGACGCTCGACGTCTATCATTGCCCCGGCCACACGCCGGGCCACGTCGTCTTCCACCACCCGGAATCGAAGCTGGCGATCGTCGGCGACGTGCTGTTCCAGGGGTCGATCGGCCGCACCGACTTCCCAATGGGCAACCACCAGGATTTGATCGACGCGATCATCGGCAAGCTGTGGCCGCTCGGCGACGACACCGTCTTCGTGCCGGGCCACGGCCCCGCCTCGACCTTCGGCCGCGAGCGCCAGACCAACCCTTTCGTCGCCGACCGGGTGCTCGCCCGCGCCTGACGCGGCGGAACGGCGCCATGGCGGGAGCGTTGCAGCTCCGTTATGAAATCACCAGCACTCTTGCTTGTCGTCCTGGCGCTTGGCGCATGCGGTAGTGTGCCCCGCGACCAGGAAGGGACGCTCCAGCGCATCGCCGAGATGCGCGAGGTGCGCGTCGGGCTCACTGCGGCGGCCGGGCAATCGCCGCACTTCGCGCGCCTGCGCAGCTTCGTCGAGCGGGCCGCGGCTGCGGCCGGGGGCAGCCCGCGCATCGAAGTCGGCGCCGCCGAGGCTCTGCTTCTTCGCCTGGAGGCAGGCGAGCTCGACCTCGTCGTCGGCGAGTTCGACCGGTCGAGCCCCTGGTACCAGCGGGTTCACCTGCTGCCGCCGCTGGCGATTCGAAGCGCGGGCGACAGTGAGCTCGAGGCCACTGCCGCGGCGCGCAACGGCGAGAATGGCTGGATCATGCTGATCGAGCGCGAAGCGCGGGCGCTGTCGACCCAATCATGAGCGAGCCTGTTCCCAAGGAGATCGAGGCCGACCTCGCCCGCGCGCGCCGCCTTTCCTGGTGGACGCTCGCCTGGATGAGCTCGATCGTCGTGGTGATGTTCCTCGTCATGGGCTCCAGCCAGGCGATGCGCACCGCCTTCGTCGAGGACCTGCTCAGCATCGTGCCGTCGATCGTGCTGCTGATCGCGCTCAGGCTTGAGCGCAAGGAGCCGACGCGGCTGTTCCCGCACGGCTACGACCGCGCCCACAGCATCGCCTTCCTGATCGCGGCGACCGCGCTCACCATCATGGGTGCCGCGTTGCTGTTCGAATCTGTCCGCACGCTGGTGATGCGCGAGCATATCACCATCCCGTCGGTGTTCCTGTTCGGCCAGCAGGTGTGGCTCGGATGGTTGATGGTCGCGGCCTTGCTCTATTCGGTCATTCCCCCCTTCGTCCTTGGGCGAATGAAGCTGCCGGTGGCGGAGCGGCTTCACGACGAGGTGCTTCACACCGACGCCTTGATGCAGAAGGCCGACTGGATGACCGGGCTTGCCGGCATCGCCGGGGTGATCGGAGTCGGCCTCGGCTATTGGTGGGCCGACGCGGCGGCCGCCGCGGTGATTTCGCTGAGCATCCTCCAGGACGGCATCGGCGCCCTCCGCAGAGCCGCGGCGGAGCTTGCCGACGGCGCTCCTCGGGACCTCGGTTCATCCGACATCGCCCCGGACGCCGATGCCTTGTGCAAGGAGCTCAAGCTGCGCTGGCCCGACGCCGAGATCCGGGTCCGGGAGTCAGGCCGCTACATCCTCGCCCAGGTGCGCGGGATCCACCCGCCGCCGGGTGGCATCGAACTCGATTCGCTGTGGCCGTGCGAACGCGAGCGGCGGTGGCGCTTCGCTGAGCTCGAGTTCGTTCCGCCCGAACCGGATGCGCGCTAGATCTTCAGCACCGGCGCTTCCTGGCGCGCCGGTGTGGGCTGGACCTGGGTATAGGTCAGAGCGATTGCCCAGGCCCCGAGCGCGAGCAGAACGCCCCAGCTTCCGATCACGCCGACGATCCTCAGCTTCGACAGCTTGCCGCTGTCCATGCCGAACGCGTGGAGGATTCGGGCGAGGAAGAAGACGATCGTTGCCGCCCACAGGACGTCGTCGCGGACCATGGCCAGCTCGAGAAGGACGAGCAGCACCAGGAAGAAAGGCGCGTTCTCGGCATAATTGGCATGGGCGCGCATCCGGCGAAGCATCGCCGGATCGCCGCCGTCGCCGTGCAGGATCTGCCGCGTTCGGCGAATCTGCGATACGCGGATGCTGAGCCATATGTGCAGCAGCGCCGCGGCGCCGGCGGCGGTAAGCGCGATCGGCAAGATCATGTAACAGGCCTCCCCTGGGTCCGGGCCCGCTTGGCACGCGCCCGCGCCGCTTGCAACCGCGCCCAAATCCGCTATAGGGCGCAGCCTTCCGCGAGCATCGGAAAGCGTGGCGGTGCAATGGCCCGGAGCAATTGCTTTGGGCCGTTGACCCGCGGCCCCGCGCTCGCCACATCAGGTTCGAATTGAAAAGAGGCAGTAGCCGCCATGGCCGTTCCCAAGAGAAAAACGACGCCGTCGAAGCGCGGCATGCGTCGCAGCCACGACGCCATCAAGCCGATGAGCTTCCAGGAGTGCCCGAATTGCGGCGAGCTCAAGCTGCCGCACAATCTGTGCCGCGGCTGCGGTCATTATAACGGCCGCGAGATCGTTTCGGCCGAGGCCTGACCTCTGGCGGGCCTTCAGCAGGGGACAGCTTAATTGGGCAGCGGGCCACGGATCGCAATCGACGCGATGGGTGGCGATTCGGGCCCAGCGGTCGCGGTCGCCGGCGCGGCGCGCGCATGGCGCCGCCGCCGCGACCTGTCCTTCCTGCTGTTCGGCGACCAGGCGCTGATCGAAGCCGAGCTGAAACGCGAGGGCGACTTCGCGTCCGTCTGCCGGATCGTCCACAGCGATGACCAGATCAGCGGCGAGGAACGGCCAAGCCAGGCGCTTCGCCGCTCGAAGACCACGTCGATGGGTCAGGCGATCGCCGCGGTGAAGGCCGACGAGGCCGACGCGGTGGTCTCCGCCGGCAATACCGGCGCGCTGATGGCGATGGCCAAGCTGGCGCTGCGCACGCTTCCCGGCATCGACCGGCCCGCGCTCGCAGCGATGATGCCGACTCTCGGCGACAATGACGTCGTCATGCTCGATCTCGGCGCCAACACCGAGTGCGACGCCAACAATCTCGTCCAGTTCGCGGTGATGGGCGCGGCTTATGCGCGAGTCGTGCTCGACCTCGCCGAGCCGCGCGTGAAGCTGCTCAACATCGGCACCGAAGCGGTCAAGGGCACCGACGAGTTGAAGGATGCTGCCGCCATCCTCGCCGCCGCCGACAGCCTGCGCCTGCGTTTCGACGGCTTCACCGAGGGCGACAAGATGTCGAGGGGCGACATCGACGTGGTCGTCACCGACGGCTTTTCCGGCAATATCGCGCTCAAGACGATGGAGGGCACTGCCCGCTTCGTCGGCGACCTCATCCGCCGCGCCTTCGCCAATTCGATCCGTTCGAAGGTCGGCTTCCTGATCTCGCGGCCGGCGACCCGGCTGCTGAGATCGACGCTCGACCCCAACAATCACAATGGCGGCGTCTTCCTCGGCCTCAACGGCGTCGTCGTGAAGAGCCATGGCAGCGCCAACGATGTCGGAATGGCGAACGCGATCCGAGTCGCCGCGCGCCTGGTTCGCCACGAGATCCTCGAACGCATCGAGGAGGATCTCGGCCAGATCCCGGCGCGCCAGAACAAGCGAGCCGCCGCAGCGCAATGACCACTGACCTCCTCCGCCGTTCCATCATCGCCGGCACCGGATCGGCCCTCCCGCCGCGCCGGGTTACCAACGCAGAGCTCGCCGAGCGCGTCGACACCACTCATGAGTGGATCGTCGAGCGCACCGGGATCGAGGCGCGCCACATCGCCGCCGACGGCGAGACGACGGCGACCCTGGCGACGGAAGCGGCGCGCAAGGCGCTCGACGATGCCGGGGTCGACGCTCAGCAGGTCGGCCTCATCGTCCTCGCCACCGCGACGCCCGACCAGACTTTCCCGGCCAGCGCGACCCGGGTGCAGACGATGCTCGGCATCGACGACTGCATCGCCTTCGACGTCGCGGCCGTGTGCACCGGCTTCCTCTATGCCCTGTCGGTCGCCGACAACATGATCAAGGGCGGCATGGCCGATTATGCCCTGGTCATTGGCTCGGAGACGTTCAGCCGAATCCTCGACTGGGAGGACCGCACCACCTGCGTCCTGTTCGGCGACGGCGCCGGCGCGATCCTGCTCAAGGCGGAAGAGACCCGCGACCAGGGCGTGCTCGCCACCCGGCTCCACGCCGACGGCCGCCACAACGACCTTCTCTATGTCGACGGCGGAGTCTCGACCACCGGAACGGTCGGCAAATTGAGGATGAAGGGCAAGGAAGTGTTCCGCCACGCCGTGGTCAACCTCGCCGAGGTGCTGAACGAAGTGCTCGAAGCCTCCGGGCATACGGCAGCGGAAGTCGACTGGGTCGTTCCGCACCAGGCCAACAAGCGAATCCTCGACGCGACCGCCAGGAAGCTCGGCCTCGCGCCGGAGCGGGTGGTCGTCACCGTCGACCAGCACGCCAACACGTCGGCCGCATCGGTGCCGCTCGCGCTCGACACCGCGATCAGGGACGGCCGCATCAAGCGCGGCGACCTGCTCGTGCTCGAGGCGATGGGCGGCGGCTTCACCTGGGGCGCGGCAGCCGTCCGCTACTGAAGCGGTTGCGAGGCAGGTGGGACACCTGCCCGCCCGGCAAGCGCGCCCGACAAAGAACCACCCTCGTAATGCCCGCAGGCGCATTGCGCCTCTGAGGCATTGCGACTATCGTCCCGCCTCGAAGCACAGGTTCCCCGGGGGGAAGAAATGGCGGATGCAGGCACGATGAGAAAGCCGGAGGCCGCGGGCACGCTGACCCGCGCCGACCTCGCCGATGTGGTCCATCGCGAGATTGGATTGTCGCGCGCCGAGTCCGCGAACATCGTCGAGCGCATCCTTCATCACATGTGCCACGGCCTGTCCGAGGGCGAGAATGTGAAGATTTCCGGCTTCGGCAGCTTCATCCTGCGCGACAAGGGCGAGCGCATCGGGCGCAACCCGAAGACCGGTGTCGAGGTTCCGATCGCGCCGCGCCGGGTGCTGACCTTCCGCGCCAGCCAGATCATGCGCGAGCGGATCGCCCGCGCCGGCTAATCGATGGCGGGCAAGAGCGAGCAGGCCTTCCGCACCATCAGCGAGTTGGCTGGCGAGCTTGGCGTTCCCCAGCATATCCTGCGCTATTGGGAAACGCGCTTCCCGCAGCTTCGGCCGCTCCAGCGCGCCGGCAACCGGCGCTATTATCGCCCCGACGATGTCGCCCTGGCGCGGCGAATCCATCATCTGCTGAACAGCGAAGGCTATACGATCCGCGGCGTGCAGCGCGTGCTTGGCGAGAAGCGCGGAGCGGCCGCCGAGGCGCCATCGCAGTTGGCGCTCGACCCGGCCGAGCCCGCGCAAGCCCCTCCTGTTGCTGCGCCGCAGGCGGATCCGCGCGATGCCTTCGCGGCCGAACGGCTGCGTTCGATCCGCGCTTCGCTTGCCGCTGCGCTCGACGAGAGCGGCGCCTAGTCGCCAGCACCTCCCTCGCCTTCACGCAGGGCTGACGCGTCGATCGGCACGCTGGCATAGCGGAAGGGATTGTCCTGGACCGCCTCGGCCAGGGCGTCGAAATAGGCCCATTCGCCGGCATCGACCTTTGCCGATTCCACGCGCGTGAGCGGCAAGCCCATGCTGAAACCGGCCGCGCCGACGTGCACGTTCACGTCGAGGATATGCCGGTGCGGCCACTTGCCGAGGTGGAGATAGTCGGTCTCGTAGATTGTGTACCATTGGGGAGCATCGTGGACGATGCGCGTGACTTTGGCCTTGTCCATCGCGACCCCCCGCTGCGGCAGCCAGTCTATTTGTACATGCCCTCGCGCAGGTTGATGCCATGCTCGATCCACGCCTTGAGCGCGCACAGCATTTGCGACCAGCCCATGCAATTGCCGTAGCTCGCCTGAAGGCCGCCGGGCGTCTCGCGCCAGCCTTCCTCGGCGATCTCGACCCGGGTTCGCCCGTCGTCGAGCGCGGTAAAGGTCATCGTGACCGTCGTCATGTAGCCGGCTGATCCGATCGCGGCGTCGCCGCTTTCCGGTGGTCCGCCTTCATTGGCTTCCCAGCGCAGAACGATCTTCTCGTTCGGGACGACATCGACGACCTCGACCGGGAAGGCGCCGGGAAAGTCGTGGAAGTCCCAGGTGACGGTGGCGCCGGTATCGAGCCGCCCCTTTGCGCCGCCAGTAGTGAAATAGCGGGACAGTTTGTCCGGATCGGCGACGGCTTCGAACACCTCCTCGGCCGGCCGGGCGATGTGCGCGGAGACTGTGAACTTGAGGTCCATGACGATCCTCCTCCCTATGCGCCAGCGCGTCGCCTAGCTTTCGGGCCCGAGCTCCGGGTCCAGGTCGCGCGGGCGGATGAAGCGCGTCAGCGTGCCCCCGGCCGCGGCCACGTCGGCCCAGGAGTCGACGTCGAAGCGAATCTCGGCGAGCGTGGCGGTCGGATATTTGACCTCGACCTCCTGACGCAAGTCGTTCTCCTCGCCGCCGGTGAGCAGCAAGGCTAGCTGCTCGAGCCCCGGATTGTGGCCGACGACCAGCAGCCTTTCGACCTTGTCGTCGACATGATGGATGCGCTCCAGAAGCACTGCCGGACTGGCGAGATACAGGCCCTGGTCGTGATCGGGTTCCAGCGCTCGGCCATAGCCGTCGCCTACGTCGCGCAGGGTCTCGACGACCCGCACCGCCGGCGAGGCGATGATCGCGTCGAAAGCGAGACCCGCCTCGCGCATCGCCCGGCCGACCGCGCGAGCCGCCTTGCGCCCGCGCTTGTTCAAGGGCCGGTCGAAGTCGCGCGAAACCGGGTCGTCCCAGCTCGACTTGGCGTGCCTGAGCAGCGTCAGAATCTTCATGCGCGTCGCTGGAGTCCCTTCAGACCGCTTCCTCTTGCCGCATCGCCGCCTCGCTTGGAAGCCACGTCTGCACCCGAGCCACCGCGTCGGCGAGCGGCACGCGCCGGATCGCCACGCCCGGCGGGAAAGCGGTCATCAGCCGCGACGGCGCGGCCGAGGAGAGCAGCACGAACAGCCCGCGGTCGCCGCCGCGGCGGATGAGCCGGCCGAATGCCTGGGCGAGCCGAGCGCGCACGACGCGGTCGTCATAAGCGCTGCCGCCGCCGACGGCGCGGCGCGCGGCGTGGAGGACCGTCGGCCGCGGCCAGGGAATGCCCTCCATCACCACGAGGCGAAGCGAATGGCCGGGAACGTCGACCCCGTCGCGCAGGGCGTCGGTGCCGAGCAGGCTGGCGGTCGGATCGTCGCGAAAGATGTCCACGAGCGTGCCGGTGTCGATCGGGTCGACATGCTGGGCGTAAAGCGGCAGGCCGGCGCGGGCGAGGCGGTCGGCGATGCGGGCGTGGACGGCGCGGAGGCGGTTGATGGCGGTGAACAGGCCGAGCGTGCCGCCGCCCGCGGCCTCGATCAGGCGCGCGTAAGCTCCTGATAATGCTGGGAGATCGCCGCGCTTCAAGTCGGTGACGATGAGCACTTCGCTGTTGGCGGCATAATCGAACGGGCTGTCGGCCGCGAAATGGGCGGAGCGGGGGAGATGGCAGGCGCCGGTGCGGGCCTCCGCCGCTTCCCAGCCTTCACCGCCGCGCAGCGTCGCCGAGGTCACGACGATCCCGTGCGCCGGCTTCAGCACCGTTTCGGCAAGCGGGCGGGTGGGATCGAGCCAGCGGCGGTGAAGGCCGACGTCGAACTCGCGGCCCTCGACCCGGTCGACGGCGAGCCAGTCGACGAAGTCGGGATCGGCCGGTCCGCCGACCCGGCCCGCGAGCGCGATCCAGGAGGCGAGCGTCTGGGTGCGCCAGGCGAGGCCCGACAGAGCGCCCTCGACCCGCGCCCGCGCCGGCCCGTCGAGCCAGTCGGGCGCGTCCTCGAGCACCGACTCGAGCCTCTTGCCGAGCGCGACCAGCGCCCGCATCAGCCGCTCGAGCACCGCCACCGCTTCGCCCGCCGCGGCGACGAACGACCCGCCCGGCTCGGCAAGCTCGGTCTCGATCCCGAAGCCGGACTCCTGAGCGGTGGCGCGCGCATAGACGCTGTGGCGGACCGCGAGCAGGAGCGCCTCGACCGGTCCCCAGGGAGCGCCCTCGGCGAGCCGCCCGAGCCAGCCGTCGGACGGCAGCTCCTGAGCCGCGGCCACCGCCGCCGCGACCGCGTCGGCCCCGGCTTCGTCATAGCTGACCACGTCCATCAGCCGCGCCTGAAGCCCGCGTCGGCGGCCGCGGGCGCGGCTTTCGGGGCCGAGGATCCAGCGCCTGAGCTCAATCGCCTCCTGGCCCGACAAGGCCGCGCCGAACGTCGAATCGGCGGCGTCGAACAGGTGATGGCCTTCGTCGAACACGAGCCGCGTCGGAGCTGCGCCGGTCTCCCGCCCGCGCGCTGCGTTGACCATGACGAGGGCATGGTTGGCGACGACGATGTCGGCGTCCTGGCTCGCCCGCGCCGAGCGCTCGATGAAGCATTTCCGGTAATGCGCGCACCCCGCATAGACGCATTCGCCGCGCCGGTCGGTGAGCGCGGTCGCTCCGGCGCGGCGGAACAGGCTGGGCAGCCAGCCCGGCAGGTCGCCGCCGATCATGTCGCCGTCGCGACTATAGGCCGCCCAGCGCGCCACCAGCTGCGCCAGGATCGCCGCGCGGCCGGAGAAACCGCCCTGAAGAGCGTCTTCGAGATTGAGCAGGCAGAGATAGTTTTCGCGGCCCTTGCGGACGACCATCCTGGCGCGCCGTTCGGCGGGATCGGGGAAGAGCCGCTCGCCCTCGCGGGTAAGCTGGCGCTGCAGCGCCTTGGTGTAGGTCGATACCCACACCGCGCCGTCGGCGCGCTGCGCCCACAAGGAGGCGGGGGCGAGATAGGCCAGGGTCTTGCCGATGCCGGTGCCCGCCTCGGCGAGCAGCATGTGGGGCTCGCCCGCGGCCCTGCGCGGATCGAAGGCGGCCGCCGCCGTCTCGGCATAGAGGCGCTGGCCCGGCCTCGGCTCTGCGCCTGTGCCGGTCAGCTCGGTCAGCCGCTCGGAGACCTCGGCTGGATCGATGCGGACGTTGCGCGGCGGCCCGCGCCCGGCGGCCTCGCTCCATTCCGGCAGGCGCGAGAACAGCCAGCGCTCGTCACGCTCGGGCCGCCGCACCCGCTGAAGCACCGCTGCCGCCCACGGCCAGCGCAGCCGACCCAGGGCCTGGGCGCTGCCCCACGCGCCCTCGCGCTCCGGCCAGTCGCCGTCGAGCACGGCCAGCAACTTCGCCGCGGCCCGGCGCAGGAAGTGCCCGGCCTCCGCATCCGATGCCGGCGCCTCCAGCTCGAGCGCCTGCGCCAGGCCATGCGGCGTCGGCACCGCGAAGCGGGCGGGGAAGACGAAGGCGAACAGTTCGAGCAGGTCGAGGCCGGACAGGTCGGGATAGCCGAGCCGGCTTCCGACCAGCGGCGCGTTCAAGAGGATCATCGGCGTGTCGGCGGCCCGCGAGATCGCCTGCCCGCGCCCGACCGCCTCGGTCACGCCGTCCGGCCGAGCGATCCATATCCCGCCATGGGTGGCGTAAAGCGCAGGGTAAGGGAGGTCGCCGGTCACTCGGCCCTTCTACGCCCTGGCAGAACGAAACAGCAACAGACTCGCACGGAAAATCGTCACCCTGAACTTGTTTCAGGGTCCATTTTTGCGTGTTGCCGCGGCTCGAACCATGGATGCTGAAACAAGTTCAGCATGACGGGACAAGGGTCAGGCGACCTTTTCCATGACTTCGTCGGACATTTCGTAATTGCCCCACACGGTCTGGACGTCGTCGTCGTCCTCCAGCGCGTCGACCAGCTTGATCAGCTGGGCCGCGTCGTCCTCGCCCAGCTCGACCGAATTCTGCGGGCGCCAGGCGAGCTTGACGCTCTCCGGCTCGCCGAGCGCGGCCTCGAGCGACTTGGCGACTCCGTGGAGGCTGTCGATGCTGGTCCAGATCTCGTGGCCGTCCTCGTCGCTCTCGACATCGTCGGCGCCTGCGTCGATCGCCGCCTCCAGAACGTCGTCGTCCGATCCCGCCGAGGCCGGATAGCTGATCAGGCCGAGCCGGTCGAAGGCGTGGCTCACCGAGCCGGGAGCGCCGAGATTGCCGCCATTCTTGGAGAAGATGGTGCGCACGTTGGTGACGGTGCGGTTGCGGTTGTCGGTCAGCGCCTCGACGATCAGCGACACGCCGCCGGGGCCGAAGCCCTCGTAGCGAAGCTCCTCGTAATTCTCGGCATCGCCGCCGGTCGCCTTATCGATCGCGCGCTGGATATTGTCCTTGGGCATGGACTGCGCCTTGGCGGCGAGTACAGCCACGCGCAGACGCGGGTTCATGTCCGGGTCCGGAGCGCCCATCTTTGCAGCGACGGTAATCTCGCGCGAGAGCTTCGAAAACATCGCCGAGCGCTTCTTATCCTGAGCGCCCTTGCGGTGCATGATGTTCTTGAATTTGCTGTGACCGGCCATGGACGAATGGGCTTTCCTCTTTGTCGGACGTTGCGCTCCCTTAGGCGGGAGCCGGGCCTTCGGGCAATTCCTCAGCTTTTTTACGCGTGGTTAACCCGAACCGTTTTACCTCAGCTTGATCCGTGTTAGTTGCCGGATCGGGTTGGGAGGGCAAGCCCGCATGGAATCGGACTTTCGCTATTACACGCGCCGCGCCGCCGAAGAGCGGGGCCGCGCCCAACGAGCCGTCACCGAAGCCGCCCGCCAGCGACATATCGAGCTCGCCCAGATCTTCGCGGTCAAGGCATCGCAATATCCGGACGACCGCCAGACCATCACGATGCCGCTGGTCCGCGCCGCCTGAACCACGCCTTCCGGTTCGATCAAGCTGGTTGCGAGTGGTGCTGCCGGTGAGGATTGAACTCACGACCTCAGCCTTACCAAGGATGCGCTCTACCACTGAGCTACGGCAGCACGTCTCGCAGGGGCGGCGCTATGGCCGCTCGCCCGGCTCGCGTCAAGGCGGGTTGCGGCGGGAACCGCGTCCGCATTAGGTGCGCCCATATGGCGCAAGATCCCGAGCGTGAGAAGAGGCTGGCCGAGGCGCTGCGCGAGAATCTGCGCCGCCGCAAGGCGCAGCAGCGCGAGGCCGATTCGAAGGCCCCGGACGAGGGCAAGCCGGACTAATCCACAGCAAAGCGGTTGATTCGGCGCGGTTTCGAGCCTGTCGCCTTGCCCATCCTTGCGCGCATCGGCCATTGCTCGTTCGCAAATGACTGCCAAGATCGACATGGGTATCGACGGCAGCGGAAACCCGGCCGCTGTCGACCTCGAGGAACTGCTCGCCACCCGCTTGCTCGTCCAGGGCAATTCGGGATCGGGCAAGTCTCACCTTCTGCGCCGACTGCTCGAGGGCAGCGCGGGCCTGGTCCAGCAGATCGTCATCGATCCCGAGGGCGACTTCGTGTCGCTGTGCGACGAATTCGATCATGTCGCGATTGACGCGGCGCAATATAGCCTGACCGAGATCGAACGGCTCGGCGCGCGGGTGCGCGCCCACCGCGCCTCCGTGGTGCTCAACCTCGAGGGCGTCGACATGGACGGCCAGATGCGCTGCGCAGCGGCCTTCCTGTCGGCCCTGTTCGATGCGCCGCGCGAACATTGGTATCCGGCCCTGGTAGTGGTCGACGAGGCTCAGGTGTTCGCGCCCGCCGCGGCCGGCGAGGTGGCGGACGACGCCCGCCGCGCCTCGCTTGGAGCGATGACCGACCTCATGTGCCGCGGCCGCAAGCGCGGTCTCGCCGGGGTGATCGCCACCCAGCGGCTTGCCAAGCTCGCCAAGAACGTCGCGGCCGAGGCGTCCAACTTCCTGATGGGCCGCACCTTCCTCGACATCGACATGCTCCGCGCCGCCGACCTGCTCGGAATGGAGCGGCGCCAGGCCGAGGTGATCCGCGACCTCGCGCGCGGCGAGTTCCTGGCGCTCGGCCCGGCCATCACCCGCCGCCCGGTCAACATCCGCATCGGCGCGGTGCGGACCGGAAGCCGCGGCGCAAGCCCGAAGCTGGTGCCGCTGCCGACCGCTCCGGCCGAGGACATGCAGGACCTGCTGTTCGCTCCGAGCGCCGAGGAGGCCGCGCCGCCCCCTCCCCCGCCGGCACCGGTCACCTCCGAAGACCTCATCCGGTCGATGACGGCGCCCGCGCCGGTGCCGGAAGCGCGGGTGCTGGAGCCGGAGGAGCAGGCGGCGGCGGTCGCGGAGGTGCTCGCCGACATCGCGGCCGAGGGCGCGGCCCTGCCGGTCGCCTCGCTGTTCCAGGATTTCCAGCTGCGCTGCCGGATGCGCGGCGCCCAGCCGGGCCTCGACATGACGGCCTTCACCCGCCGCCTCGCGCTGGCCCGCGCGGGGATCGACGATTCCGAGGAGTGGGAGGAGACGCTGGCGCTCGGCGCCGCGCTGCCCGAGGAGATGCTCGCGCCGTTCCTCGCCATCGCCCGCGCGGGCCGAGGGAACGAGCCGTGCCCGGCCGATGCCGAGCTCGCCGCGCTCTACGGCACCAGCTCGACAGGCCGGGTGAAGCGCATGCTCGGCTTCATCGAGGAGAAGGGGCTGATCGTCTGCCGGACCGACCTGATGGGCAAGCGCTCGATCAGCCTTCCCCATCTCGGCTGGACCACGGCGCCGGCGGTGCCCGATCCGGCGCGGCCGTCGCGCCTCACCCGGATCGCCGAGCGCCCCCCGCGCGCGGCGAGGGGGTGATTAGCCCCTCCCCATTAGGGGAGGGGTTGGGGTGGGGGAGTCA
>JAEZFL010000109.1 GCA_023417515.1 Pseudomonadota bacterium
CTTCGCACGCGCACAAAACTTGCAAGCCCGCCAGCAACTGCCAAGAGACACCCGCCATCTACGGGCGCCCGCTCGGCCTTGCCGCCCGGACATCCAAGCTCGAATCGACAGGGGAAGGTTACAGGAATGACCGTCGTGCTCGCCGCCATCGGCTGTGGGATCATCGCCGTATTGTACGGCATCATCACCTCGCAGCGCGTTCTCGCTGCGCCCGCCGGCAATGCCAAGATGATCGAGATTGCCGGGGCGATCCAGGAAGGCGCCAAGGCCTATCTCGGCCGCCAGTACACGACCATCGCCATCGTCGGGGTGATCGTCGCGGCTCTGGTCTGGTATTTCCTCGGCACCATTCCCGCGATCGGCTTCGTCATCGGCGCGCTTCTGTCTGGCGTCGCGGGCTATATCGGCATGAACATCTCGGTGCGCGCCAACGTCCGCACCGCGGAAGCCGCCCGCACCAGCCTTCAGCGCGGGCTCACCATCTCGTTCCAGTCGGGCGCGATCACCGGAATGCTCGTCGCCGGCCTGGCCCTGCTCGCCATCGCCGGGCTGTTCTACGTGCTCGTCGGCATGCTCGGGCACGAAGCGACCGAACGCGAAGTGATCGACGCTCTCGTCGCGCTCGCCTTCGGCGCCTCGCTCATCTCGATCTTCGCCCGTCTCGGCGGCGGCATCTTCACCAAGGCGGCCGACGTCGGCGCCGACCTGGTCGGCAAGGTCGAGGCCGGAATTCCGGAGGACGACCCCCGCAACCCGGCGGTGATCGCCGACAACGTGGGCGACAATGTCGGCGACTGCGCCGGCATGGCGGCCGACCTGTTCGAGACCTATGTCGTCACCGTCGGCGCCACCATGGTGCTGATCGCCCTTCTGATCGGCGGCGGCACGTCACCGTTCGCGACCGACGACCTCATGGCGCTGATGAGCCTCCCGCTGATCGTCGGCGGAGTGTGCATCGTCACTTCGATCATCGGCACCTTCATGGTCCGCCTCGGCGGCAAGCAGTCGATCATGGGCGCCCTCTACAAGGGCTTCTGGACCACCGCGATCCTGTCGGTTCCGGCGATCTACGCCGCCACTTGGTACACGCTCGGCGGCGACATGAACTCGGTCGTCGCCTCGGTTCAGAGCCGCGGCGGTGAGCAGGCCTTCACCGGCATGGATCTGTTCTATTCCATGATGGTCGGCCTCGGCGTCACCGGGCTGATCGTGTGGATCACCGAATATTATACCGGCACCAACTATCGGCCGGTCAGGTCGATCGCCAAGGCCTCGGTCACCGGCCACGGCACCAACGTCATCCAGGGCCTGGCGATCAGCCTTGAATCGACCGCTTTGCCGACCCTGGTGATCTGCGCCGGAATCGTCGTCTCCTACATGCTCGCCGGCCTCATCGGCATCGCCTTCGCGGCGACGGCGATGCTGGCGCTGGCCGGCATGGTCGTTGCACTCGACGCCTACGGTCCGGTCACCGACAATGCCGGCGGCATTGCCGAGATGGCCGGGCTCGACGACGAGGTGCGCACCCGCACCGATGCGCTCGACGCGGTCGGCAACACCACCAAGGCGGTGACCAAGGGCTATGCGATCGGCTCGGCCGGCCTCGCCGCCCTTGTGCTGTTCGGCGCCTACACGACGGATCTCGGGATCTACTTCCCGGGCATCGCCGTCGATTTCAGCCTGGGCAATCCGTACGTCATCGTCGGCCTGCTCCTCGGCGCTCTCCTCCCCTATCTGTTCGGCGCGTTCGGAATGACCGCGGTCGGCCGTGCGGCGGGAGCGGTGGTCGAGGACGTGCGCGGGCAGTTCCGCGACAATCCCGGCCTGATGGAAGGTACGGTGCGGCCCAATTATGCGCGCACCGTCGACATCGTCACCCGCGCCGCGATCAAGGAGATGATCGTCCCGTCGCTGCTTCCGGTGGCGGCGCCGATCGTCGTCTACTTCCTGATCGACGCGGTCGCCGGCCAGGCCGATGCCTTCGCCGCGGTCGGCGCGCTTCTGCTCGGCGTGATCGTCTCGGGCCTGTTCGTCGCCATCTCGATGACGTCGGGCGGCGGCGCCTGGGACAATGCCAAGAAGCATATCGAGGACGGCAATCACGGCGGCAAAGGTTCCGAGGCCCACAAGGCCGCGGTGACCGGCGACACGGTCGGCGATCCCTACAAGGACACTGCCGGTCCGGCCGTGAACCCGATGATCAAGATCACCAACATCGTCGCCCTGCTGCTCCTCGCGGCGCTGGCTGGCGGCGCCGCCGGGTGAAGGTCTAGGCCCCTCCTTCGGGAGGGGCTTGAATCCTCAGCCGAGGTGCATATCCTCCCCCCTGTCTGCTGCCAGACAGGGGGGTTTTCATGCGCGCTTTCAAATACTTACTGATCGGCATCGTCTGTGCCGCGGCGGTCCCGCTCGGCATTGCCGATGCGCAGGTCCGAACGACTGCCGCGCCGGCGACGCCGATCCCGGCCGCCATATTCGGGCGCCTGCCGCAGACCGACGCGCCGCGCATCTCCACCGACGGCTCGGCCATCGCCGCGAAGATTCGCGCCAACGGTCAGCAGGTCCTCGCGGTCATTCCGCTCGACGATCCCGATGCCCGCCCGGAAATCGTCGCCCGCGACGGCGAGTTCGACCAGCGCGACCAGCGGCGCGCCACGCGCTGGGAGTGGATCGATGCCGACAATCTCCTGATCTGGGTGCAGTCGCCCCAGGACCTCGAAGGCGAGCGGGTCACCGAAACCCGGCTGATCAGCTACAACCGCCGCACGCGCCAGGTCACCCGGCTCGGCTGGCAGGACACATTCGTCAACGGCGGCAACGTGATCTGGCGGTCGCGGTCCGGTCCGCCGCGAATCCTCATTTCCCGCAATGCCAGCGGCCGAAGCTTCGAGCGGCTCGGCAACCAGGAAGTCATTTCCGTCGATGTCGCCACCGGCCGCCACGAGGTGGTGATCTCCCCCCGTCGCGGGGTGCAGAGCTGGTATGCCGACGGCGAGGGCAATGTCCGCCTCGGACTGAGCAGTGATCGCCAATCCGGCCGGGTCACGGCTTATTACCGCTCTCCGGGCGAAACCAACTTCCGGACCATCTACAGGGAGCAGACCGAGCGCTACCGCGAGCCGCCGCTGCCGCTGATCTTCCTTCCGGGCGACAAGGCGCTCGTGCAAAGCCGTCACGAGGGGTTCAGCGCGGTCTACGAGATGGACCTCAACACCATGACCTTCGGCCGCAAGGTGTTCGGCGTCGACGGCTATGACGTCGCCGCGGTGGCCGGCAACCTCGAGGGCAACGCCCTGTCCCGCGCCGTCGTCATCGAGGACCGCGAGCGCAATTACTGGTTCGAGCCGCGCCTGCGCGAGATCCAGCAGGTTCTCGACGAGACCTGGGGCGCCGGCAATGCCGAGCTGGTTTCCGCCGATCATGGCCGTGAGCGGCTGATCATTCGCGTCGGTGCGCCGAACCAGGCCGGCTCCTATCAGCTCTACGACACCCGCACCGGCGACATCCGCCACATCGGCTGGGTCAATAACGAGCTTCGCGACATGCCGCTGAACCCGGTGCGCACGGTCCGCTACCAGACCAGCGACGGCAAGACGATCGCCGCGGTGCTGACCCTTCCGCGGCTGCGCGAGCACCGCAACCTGCCCCTCATCGTGCTGCCCCATGGCGGCCCGTGGGCGCGCGACTATGAGACCTGGGACATGTGGGCGCAGCCGCTCGCTGAGATGGGCTATGCGGTGGTCCAGCCCAATTTCCGCGGCTCGTCCGGCTACGGCTATGACTGGGAGGCGGCGAGCGACGGCAATTGGGGCATCCGCATGCAGGACGACCTCATCGACGCCATCGCCTATCTCGCCGGCCAGGGCATCGCCGACCGCCGTCGCGTGTGCATCATGGGCTGGTCCTATGGCGGCTATGCGGCGTCCCGCGCTGCGCAGCGGGACGGCCAGCATTATCGCTGCGCGATCAGCGGCGCGGGGGTGCACGACATTCCCAACATGGTCGCCTATGACCGCGAGTATCTCGGCCGCTACGGGTCGTCCTATATCGGCAGCGCCGCATCGCGGCTCGCCGAGGTTTCGCCGGCCCGCTTCCCGCAGCAATATTCGATCCCGATCCTGATCGTGCACGGCGCCCGCGACGAGCGCGTGCCGGTGGCCCAGTCGCGCGATCTGGTCGCCCGCCTCCGGGCCGCCGGCAAGGTCGAGGGCCGCGACTTCGTTTATCTCGAGCAGCCGCGCAACACCCACAATCTGCCGCTCGAGGAGGACCGGGTGCAGTTCATCGAGGCGGTCCAGCGCTTTCTCGCCCAGCACAATCCGGCCTGAGCCATGCGCCTGCTCGTCACCCCGGCCAGCCCCTATGCCCGCAAGGCCCGGGCGGCGGTGATCGAGCTCGGCCTCGAGGACCGGGTCGAGACGGTCATGGTGCCGATCCGCCTGCCGCAGCAGGCCAAGCCCGACGTCGAGGCGGTCAATCCTCTCGGCAAGATTCCTGCGCTGCAGCTCGACGACGGGTCGGTCGTCGTCGATTCCCCGGTGATCGTCGCCTATCTGAACGAGCTTGCGGGCGGCGACCTCATCCCAAGCGGCGCGGAGAAGTGGCGCGTCCTGACGATGGAGGCGCTCGCCGACGGAATCATGGATGCCGGCTTCGTCCTGCGCATGGAGCAGCTCAAGGACGAGGCGAAGCGCGACCGCGCCGAGGTTGATGCCTATGCCGGCAAGATCGCCCGCACCCTCGATCAGCTCGAGCGGCGCCCGGTCTGGGCGCGGGGCAGCTTTCATCTGGGGCAGCTCGCTTTGGCCTGCGCTATCGACTGGCTCCGCTTCCGCGACCTTGTTCCTGACCCGCTGCCCGGCCACCCGCGGATCGCGAGGATGATCGCGGAGGTCTCGCAACGGCCATCGCTGGCCGCGACCCGTCCCACCACGTGACCCTGCGCCTTCCCTTTTTCAGCCTTAGACGATAAGGCACCGCGTCTTTTTCGCCCTGAGAACCCGCGAGGATTGTTTGGCCAAGGAAGAACTTCTCGAGATGCGCGGCACGGTGGTCGAGCTGCTGCCCAACGCCATGTTCCGAGTGAAGCTGGAGAATGGCCACGAGATCCTCGGGCACACGGCCGGCAAGATGCGCAAGAACCGCATCCGCGTGCTCACCGGCGACGACGTGCTGGTCGAGCTGACGCCCTACGACCTCACCAAGGGACGCATTACCTATCGGTTCAAGTGACGGCTCCCACTAGCCGTCACCCTGAACTTGTTTCAGGGCCCATGTTGCCGCTGGCGCAGGTGTGCCAATGGATGCTGAAACGAGTTCAGCATGACGGATAAGGCCAAACTCATCCTCGCCTCGGCCTCGCCCCGGCGGCTCGAGCTGCTCGGCCGCCTCGGGCTCGTGCCCGACGAGATCGTCCACGCCGACATCGACGAGACCCCGCGCAAGGCCGAGCTGCCGACCCTTTATGCCGCGCGCATGGCGGCTGAGAAGGCGGCGGCGGTGAGCCGGCCGGGGGACGTGCTTGTTGCGGCTGACACTGTGGTCGCGGCCGGGCGGCGGATCCTGCCGAAGACCGAGACGGAGGACGAGGCACGGGCATCGCTGCACCTGTTGTCGGGACGGCGGCACCGAGTCCATTCAGCGGTCACCGTCATCGACCGCGACGGCAAGGCGCGCCATCGCCTGTCGACCAGCATCGTCGCGTTCAAGCCGCTCAGCGATGACGAGATCGCCGCTTATCTCGACAGCGGCGAATGGCAGGGCAAGGCCGGCGGCTATGCCATCCAGGGCCGCGCCGAGGCGCTCGTTCGAATGCTCCAGGGCAGCCATTCCGGCGTGATGGGCCTGCCGCTGTTCGAGACCCGGGCGCTGCTTCGCGCCGCCGACTGGCCGATCGGCTGAGCCTATGAGCGCCTGGCTCTACGAAGAGGGGATCGGCGAGAATCGCGCGATCCGCATCGAGCGGGGAGAGATCGTCGAGGCCGTCATCGAGCTTCCGGGTCGGCTCGGCGCAGGCGCGGTGGTCGAGGCGCGGCTGATCGACGTCCAGCAGCCCGGGCGGCGCGGGCTGGTACGCCTTGACAGCGGCGACGAGGCGATCCTGTCGCCGATTCCTGCGGGCGTTACCGAAGGAGCGGCGCTCCGGGTCGAAGTCGTTCGCGAGCCGCTCCCCGAAACCGGGCGGGCCAAGCGCGCCAAGGTGCGGCCGAGCAATGCCTCGATGCGTCCCGCTCCGCCGCTGGTCGAGCGGCTCGGCGGCTGGGCTCCGCATGCGCCAGGCCGGATCGACCTGTTCGAGCAAGCCGGCTGGAGCGAGCTGATCGAGAGTGCCGAGACCGGTGAGATTCCCTTTCCCGGCGGCGGCCTGCGCAT
This sequence comes from Pseudomonadota bacterium, assembly GCA_023417515.1. Lineage (GTDB taxonomy): Bacteria > Pseudomonadota > Alphaproteobacteria > Sphingomonadales > Sphingomonadaceae > Allosphingosinicella. The sequence goes on from JAEZFL010000109.1 coordinate 6,373, forward strand.
GAGCCTCACGCCCGCCATGACCCTGTTCGACGTCGACGGAATGCTCGAGCCGGCGGCGCTCGCGGTGGCCGGGGCACGCGCGGCGGGCCAGGCCATCCGCCGCTTCGGCATCGGCGGCTCGATCGGGATCGACCTTCCCACCCTGTCCGCCAAGGCCGACCGCCTCAAGGCCGCCGAAGCGCTCGACGCGGTCCTTCCCCAGCCGTTCGAGCGCACCGCCGTCAACGGCTTCGGCTTCCTCCAGCTGGTGCGCCGGCGCGAGCGGCGCTCGATTCCCGAAATTGTCCAGTCCGACCCGGTCGGCGCCGCCACGCGGGCGCTGCTGCGCCGGGCCGAGCGCGCCGGGCCGGGGCCGCTGCTCCTGGTTGCCGCGCCGGAGGTGGTTGCGCGAATCGAATCCGAGAAAGGCTGGGCCGACGCGCTGCAGCGCCGCACGGGCGGCGCGATCGGCTTGCAGGCGGACCCCGGCCAGCCCATATTCGCGGGATATGTCCATCACCGGCAAAGCTAGGCGGGGCGGCGGCTGCCCGCTGTGCGGAAACGCGGCTCAAGCGGAGTTCAAGCCGTTCTGCAGCCAGGGCTGCCGCGACCGCGACCTCCTCAATTGGCTCGGCGACGCCTACCGAGTGCCGGGTGCGCCCGCCGGTCCGGAAGACCTCGCCGAAAGGCTGGACATCAGGCCGGAGCCGCCTTTATAGGCCCACTTCCCGTTCGCCGGGCATGCCCAGGTAGCTCAGTTGGTAGAGCACGTGACTGAAAATCACGGTGTCGGCGGTTCGATTCCGTCCCTGGGCACCACCTTTTCCCGCATCGCAACCCTCATGCGCCGATCATGACGTGCCGGTAACGACTTCCGCCGGCCAAGTCCTCGCGCTAGAGAAGGACCGCGGCTTGTCGTAAAGACGCCGTTAACTATTTTCCTTCAGATATGCCCCCAACGCAGAACGACGCGACCGGGGGGATCTCTTGACCATCAGCAATGTCTTCCGCAACGACGGGAGCGGGCCGGCAACGGCGAACATGATCGAGGCCGGGCCCGAAACGATGCTGATCGGCGAGACCCCGGCCATCCTGGCGCTGCGCAACCTCGTCCGCCACGTCGCGCCCAGCGAAGCCTCCGTGCTGCTGACCGGGCCCTCCGGCGCGGGCAAGGAGGTGGTCGCCCGCGCGATCCACGAGGCGAGCGGGCGCGGCAACAGGCCCTTCGTCGCGGTGAATTGCGGCGCCATTCCCCGCGAATTGCTCGAATCCGAGCTGTTCGGCCACGAAAAGGGCGCGTTCACCGGCGCCCACACCCAGCACAAGGGCAAGTTCGAGGAGGCCGACGGCGGCACCCTGTTCCTCGACGAAATCGGCGACATGCCGGCCGACATGCAGGTGAAGCTGCTGCGCGTGCTCGAGGAACGCGCCGTGCAGCGCGTCGGCGGGCGCGGCCAGATCGACGTGGACGTGCGTATCGTCGCCGCCACCCTTCGCGACATCGACCGCGCGATCGACGAGGGCAAGTTCCGCGAGGACCTGTTCTATCGCCTCGCCGTCTTCCCGATCGACATTCCGCCGCTGTCCGAGCGGATCGAGGACATTCCGCTGCTGGTGCGCCATTTCCTGGACAGGCAGGGCAAGCGCGCCGCCGGCCTCGCTTTCTCGCCCGCCGCGCTGGCGCGGCTCGCCGATCATGGCTGGCCCGGCAATGTGCGCGAATTGCGCAACTTCGTCGAGCGCGCCTGCATCCTGTTCGCCGGCCGCACGGTCGGGCCGGACGAAGCCGCCTCGCTGCTGCTCCGCCGCGGCCGGGTCGGCGCGATCGAGCGCGCCGCGCTCTGGGAAGCCACCAATCGCATCGCCGCCGCCACGGTGGCCGTCGCCGAGGTCGAAGCCGAGGCCGAGGTCCATGACGAGGTCGTCGTGCCGATCCGCGCCGAAGTGGAGATCGCCGACACCCGCGAGCTCGCCTCCGGCCAGCCCGTCGCGCTGCGCGACATGCTCGCCGAGATCGAGCGCCGCTATATCGAGGAGGCGCTCACTTTGTCGGACGGCGTCGTCGCCGATGCCGCCCGGATGCTCTCGCTCCAGCGCACGACCCTGATCG
>JAEZFL010000145.1 GCA_023417515.1 Pseudomonadota bacterium
CCCCCCCCCCCCCGCCCCCCCCCCGCCCCTCCACCGCCTTCGGCGGTCCCCCTCCCCGAGAAATCTCGGGGAGGACTTGGCAGGGCTTCCGCGCCGGCGCATCCTCCTCTAACCACCGCGCGCATGACGGCGCTGGACATCATCTTCATTCTGCTCGTGGGCCTGGGCCTGGTGTTCGGGCTCATGCGCGGCTTCGTTCACGAGGTGCTCTCGCTCGCGGTCTGGGTCGGGATCGTGGTGGCCTTGTGGCTGCTGCACGAGCCGCTCAGTGTCGCGCTGGGGCCTGTGATCGGCACCGTTTCGGGCGCCTACATGCTCGCCTTCGTGCTGATTTTCCTGGTCGTTCTGATCGGCGGCAAGCTGATCGTCCGGAGGATCGGCGGAGCGACTCGCCGGTCGCGGCTGGGGGCGATCGACCGGATCCTCGGCGGCGGCTTCGGGGCCGTGAAGGGTCTGGTCGGAGTGGCGCTGTTCTACATGGCGTTCAGCCTCGTCTACGACACGATCTGGGGGCGCGACGAGCGGCGGCCGGACTGGGTGGCGCGGGCGCAGACCTACCGGCTGGTCCACTCGGCGTCGGACACGATCGTCAACCTGGTCGACGCGCGCCGCAACCGCCGCCCGGCGCCCGCGGAGGCCGGCAACGAGGCGGAGCCGAGCGCGCGATGACCGTGATCAGGCTCCACGACACGCTCGCCCGCGCCAAGCGCGATTTCGAGCCGGCAGACCCGAGCCGCATCACCATGTATGTGTGCGGCCCGACCGTCTATAACCGCGCCCATATCGGCAACGCCCGGCCTTATGTCGTGTTCGACGTGCTCGCCCGGCTGATCCGCCACCATTATGGCGCCGACAGTCTTTCCTATGCCCGGAACTTCACCGACGTCGACGACAAGATCATCGACGCGGCGCGCGAGGAGGGCGTCGATCCGTCGGTGGTGACCGAGCGCTACGAGAAGCTGTTCCTCGACGACATGGGCGCGCTCGGCGTCCTGCCGACCGATTTCACGCCGCGGGCCACCGAACATATCGCTGAGATGATCGCGATGACCGAGCGGCTGATCGAGCTTGGCCATGCTTATGAAGCGGACGGGCATGTGCTGTTCCATGTCCCTTCCGATCCCGATTATGGCGCGCTCAGCCGCCGCGACCGCGAGGGGATGATCGCCGGAGCGCGGGTCGAGGTCGCGTCCTACAAGAAGGACCCGGCCGACTTCGTGCTGTGGAAGCCGTCGGCGGAAGGGGTGATCGGCTGGGACTCGCCGTGGGGCCGCGGCCGGCCGGGCTGGCATATCGAATGTTCGGCGATGATCGCGAAGCATCTCGGGCAGACGATCGACATCCATGCCGGCGGGATCGACCTCGTCTTCCCGCATCACGAGAACGAGATCGCGCAGAGCCGCTGCGCCCATGGTGGTGCGCCGCTGGCGCGCTACTGGCTTCACAACGGCTTCCTGTCGATGGCCGGAAGCGAGAAGATGTCGAAGAGCCTCGGCAACGTGGTGTCGGTCGGCGAGCAGCTCGCGGACGGCCATCGCGGCGAGACTCTGCGGCTGGCGTTGTTGTCCGCGCATTACCGCCAGCCGCTGGAGTGGAGCGACGCGCTGATGGCCCAGAGCCGGGCGACCTTGGATCGGCTCTATCGGACTGCCGGCGACGTGACGCCCGGCGATCCGGACCCGGCTGTGCTCGACGCGCTCGCCGACGACCTCAACACGCCGCTCGCTCTGTCGCGACTGGCGGCGATCGGCGACCCGGCGACCCTGCGCGCGAGCGCGATGCTGCTCGGCCTGCTCGTCGAGACCAGCGACGCCTGGTTCCGCGGTGACTGCGATTACGACGTCGACGCGCGGATTGCCGCTCGCGCCGAGGCCAAGCAGCGGCGCGACTTCGCCGAGGCGGACCGGATCCGGGCGGAGCTGCTCGACGAGGGGATCGTGCTGGAGGACGGGCCTCAGGGCACGACCTGGCGGCGGGCCTGAGTCTTCCAATCCTCCCTGTCGCCGCAGGCGATGGGGAGGGGGACCATGCGGTGGAGGGGCGTGGCGCGAGTCCCGAACAGCCCTCCACCATCCGCCTACGCTGCGCTGCGGCGGATGGTCCCCCTCCCCATGCGGCTGCGCCGCACAGGGAGGATGTCAGTCGCCCTGATCCCCCCTATATCCCCCGCGTGACCTCGCCGCTCTACAATCGCGACATTCTCCGGCTCGCCGCCTCGATTCCGCATCTCGGGCGGCTCGAGCAGGCTCAGGCGCGGGTGGAGCGGACCTCGCCGGTGTGCGGGAGCCGAGTCGCGGTGGAGGTGGTCGTTGAGGAGGGGCGGGTCGCCGCGATCGCCCAGGACGTGGCGGCCTGCGCCCTGGGGCAGGCGTCGGCCTCGCTGATGGGCGCCCATGCGCCGGGGCGCACGGTCGGCGAGCTGAAGGAGGCGCGCGACTCGCTGGCCGCCTATCTCGCTGGCGAGCGCGACGACGCCGGCGACTGGCCGGGCCTCGCGATCTTCGAGGTCGCGCGCTCCTATCCCGCGCGCCACGCCTCGATCCTCCTCGCCTTCGAGGCGGTGGCGGAAGCGGCCGCCCAGGCCGCCGCCCGCCGTCCCGGCGGGCAGGGGCTCGACGACAATGAGGGCGTGTTCGATTCGGACAAGCCGGGTGGCCGCGAGCCCGAATCCCGCTAGCGCACGGTCGCGACGATCAGCTCGGCGACCTCGGCGGGGTCCAGCTCGTCGGTGCCGATCCGAAGGTCGGCTGCCGCGTAAAAGGGGCGGCGCTGCTCGGCAAGTCGGTCCAGCACCACTTCGGGATCGCCGTTCGCAAGCAGCGGACGCTCGTCCGAATCGGCGAGGCGGGCGGCAAGCACCTTGGGCGAGGCGTCGAGCCAGATGGTGAAGGCCTGCCCGCGCAGGGCGTCGCGAGTCTCGGGCTCCGTAACCGCGCCGCCGCCGGTGGCGATCACCGAGCGCTCGCCGGCGAGCAGCCGCGCCAGGGCACCGCGCTCCAGCGCGCGGAAGGCGGGCTCGCCCTGGCGCTCGAACAGCTCGGCGACGCTGAGCCCAGCCGAATGCGCCACCGCTTCGTCGCTGTCGTGGAAAGGCAGGCCGAGGCGCCGCGCGAGCAGCCGGCCGACGCTGGTCTTGCCGGCGCCCATCAGGCCGATCAGCGCAAAATGGCGAGTCTTCAGGTCAGCTGAAAAAGCCATCGCGGCAGGGCTATACATTCGCGGGGCCCCTGGGGCAAAAGGCGCGTCATGCCTCCCAGTCGCTTGCAGCCCATGTATCCGTCCCGCCGCCGTCGCTCGATGACGGGCCCGTTGCTGGTGGTCGTCCTCCTCCTGATCGTCGGCTTCCTCATCTACCTGTCGACGATCGACACCGAGGTGCCGACGAGCCGCATCGAGCAGGACGTCACCAATGCTCTCCCGGCGCGCTAAACGCCTGCTCATCGCCGGCGGCCTGGTCGGCGCCGCGATTCCGGCGATCGCGGCCGCGACCCAGGAATCGCTGCTTCCGCCGGGCTTTGGCGATCCCAAGTCGCAGCCGCCCGTCGAGAACAAGGCCGAGCCGAGCCCGACGCCGACTCCGATCGTCCCGCCGGGGTTCGATCCGCCGTCCAATTCCAGCCAGCCGGTGCGGCCGCTGGCGCCGGAAGATACCGAGGATTCGGCGCTTCGCGACCTCGAGGCGCTGCCTCCGCCCCCGCCGGCGCGCTTCTATGACCTGCCAGGCAGCGAGGCGCGGCCGACGGACCTCGTCGGAGTCATCGACCCGGGCAGCCATGGCTTGCCGGCCGACGCGTTCGGCGCGGCCAGCGGCGCCTATCTCGGCTCGCTGATGGCGCAGCTCGAGGCGCCGCTGCCGTCGCGTTGGGTCTCGATCACCTTGCGCCGGGCGCTGCTGTCCCGGGTCCAGGCGCCGCGCCTGGCCGACCCGGTCGATTTCGTCGCCGAGCGGGTGCGCCTGCTGACCCGGATGGGCGAGGCCGACGCTGCGCGCATGCTCGCCCAGTCGGTCGACATCGTGAACTATACGCCGGCGATGGTGCGCGCCGCCTATGAGGCCGCGCTGGCCGCGTCCGACCCGGCCGGGCTGTGCCCGCTCGTCGAGAAGGGCCGGCAATTGTCCAACGACGCCGTCTGGCCGATGTCCGAGGCGATGTGCGCGGCGATGGCCGGCGAGCCTGCGCGGGCCACGACCCTGCTCGACGAGGCGCGGCGGCGCGGCGCCACCGGCGTCGATCTGATGCTCGCCGAGAAGGTGGTCGGCGCCGGCAGCGACACGCGCCGCTCGGTGTCGATCCGCTGGGACGAGGTGAGCGAGCTCAGCCCGTGGCGATTCGGCCTGGCCAGCGGCACCGGCGCCGAGATTCCGGACCGGCTGCTGGGCATCGCCGGGCCGCGCATGCAGGCGTGGTTCGCCCGAGCGCCGATGGTGCCGGTGGCGCAGCGCCTCAACGCCGCCGAGCTGGCGGCCGCGCTGGGCATCTTTTCCGCCCAGTCCCTGGTCGATGCCCACGCCCTCGCCCTCGATAATGCGGAAACCGACAATAGCGCGGAAAGCGTCGCCGGGCGGCTTCAGCGGGCATTCGGCGCCCAGGACATGAGCGAGCGGCTGAGCGTGATGCGGGCCTTGTGGGACGAGCCGGCTGACGACCGGCTGCGCCGCTACGGGCGCCTCCTGCTCACCTCCAATGCCGCCAGGCGGATTCCGGTGTCCGACGCCAATTCGGGCGAGCTCGACATGCTGGTCGCGGCTCTCCTCGCGGCCGGAATGGACCGCGAGGCTGCCGCCTGGTCGGCGATGGCGGAAGGGGAGGCGGGATCGCTCGCCTGGGCGCTGCTCGCGGTCGGTGCGCCGCAGCCGGGAGTGGGGATCGACGAGGGCCGGATCGAGGATTGGGGAGCGCTGCAAAGCGCGAATGCCGGTCAGCGCACCGCCATTCTCGCCGCTGCCCTGGCGGGGCTCGGGCGGATCGAGCCGCAGGCCGCTCAGGGGCTCGGAGTCGCGGTTCAGCGCGAAAATGCCTGGACTCAGGCGCTCGACCGCGCGGCGGCCGAGCGCCAGCCGGGCACTGTGGCCTTGCTCGCCGGGGTCGGAATGCAGACCGGCGACTGGGCCGGCGTTCCGCCCGACCATCTGTTCCGGGTCCTCCGGGCGCTTCGGCAGGTCGGTCTCGATTTCGAGGCCCGGATGATCGCCGCCGAGGCGCTGACTCGGATATGAGCGAGGCGCCGGCTCCGCCGGACCGGCCGCTGATCGAGGCGTTCCTCGAGATGATGGCGGCCGAGGCGGGCGCGGCGCGCAACACCTTGCTCGCCTATCGCCGCGACCTCGACGGCGCGTCGATGGCGCTTGGAGGAAGGCTGGGAATGGCGGGAGCCGACGACCTCCAGCGCCTCGCCGACCAATGGATGCCGCTCGCCCGAGCGACGGTCGCGCGCAAGTCGGCGGCGTTGCGCCGTTTCTACGGATTTCTCCACGCCGAGGGGCACCGCGCCGACGACCCGTCGGCGGCCCTGCCGCGCCCCGGAATGGCGCGGCCGCTGCCCAGGGTGTTGAGCCATGGCGACGTCGAGGCGCTGTTCGCCGAGATCGAGCGGCGGCGCGCGCAGGCGCTGCCCGGTGCGCTTCGTCTCGCCGCGCTCGTCGAGCTTCTCTATGGCTCGGGGCTGCGCGCGACCGAATTGGTGTCGCTGCCGCGCTTTGCGCTCGCCGGCGACAAGCCGTTCCTGATCCTGGCGGGGAAAGGGGGACGCGAGCGGCTCGTGCCGATCTCCGAGCGCGCCCGCGCCGCGGTCGCGGCTCACTCGGCCGAGGTGCCGCGCGATTCGCCGTGGCTGTTCCCGTCGGGGAAGAAGCATCTCAGCCGAGTCCGCCTGTTCCAGCTCGTCCGCGAGCTCGCCGCCGCCGCCGGCATCCCGCCCGAGCGGGTCAGCCCCCACGTGCTCCGTCACGCCTTCGCGACGCATTTGCTGGAGGGCGGAGCGGACCTGCGCGCCGTGCAGATGCTGCTCGGTCACGCCGATATCGCGACCACCCAGATCTACACCCATGTCGATTCGCGCCGGCTGGTCGAGCTGGTGAACAGCCGGCACCCATTGGCAGGCCGGGCGCTCGCCGATGCGCCTCTCGCCAAGCCGCCCCGAATTGACGGCGAACCGCGCCGGCCCTAACCGCCGCCGCAATGGTCACGTTCCTGGATTTCGAAAAGCCGATCGCCGAGCTGGATGCGCGGGTCGCCGAGCTGCGCGAAACCGCCCAGTCGGGCGCGCTCAACATCGACGGCGAGATCGCCAAGCTGGAGGAGCGCTCCGAGCGGCTCCTGCGCGAGACTTATGCACGGCTGACGCCGTGGCAGAAGACCCAGGTCGCGCGCCATCCGCACCGTCCGCACTTCAAGGACTATGTGGAGGCGCTGGTCGAGGACTTCGTGCCTCTCGCGGGCGACCGCAAGTTTGCCGAGGACCAGGCCATCATCGGCGGCCTCGGTCGGCTCGGCGGCCGCCGCGTGCTGATCATGGGCCATGAGAAAGGCGACGACGTCGCCAGCCGCCTCCGGCACAATTTCGGGATGGCCAAGCCCGAGGGCTACCGCAAGGCGGTGCGCCTGATGGAGCTGGCCGACCGCTTCGGGCTCCCCGTCGTCAGCCTGGTCGACACGTCCGGCGCCTTCCCGGGCGTTCAGGCGGAGGAGCGCGGCCAGGCCGAAGCGATCGCCCGCTCGACCGAGGCCTGCCTGGCCCTCGGCGTGCCCCTGGTCGCCGCCATCGTCGGGGAGGGCGGATCGGGCGGCGCGATCGCGCTCGCCGCGGCAAATCGCGTGCTGATGCTCGAGCACAGCGTCTATTCGGTGATCTCGCCGGAGGGTTGCGCGTCGATCCTGTGGCGCACCGCCGAGAAAGCGGCGGAGGCGGCCGAAGCGATGAAGATGACCGCGGCCGATCTCCACCAGCTCGGAGTGGTCGACCGAATCGTCGCCGAGCCGGTCGGCGGCGCTCACCGCAATCCTCAGGAAGCGGTGACCGCGCTCGGCGCGGCGATCGGCGAGGAGCTGGACGCGCTCGTCGGCCTGCCGCGCGAGCGCCTGCGCCACGAGCGCCGGGAGAAATTCCTCCGCATCGGCTGACGCCGCGGGAGGGGCCCCTCCGCTTGCAGGAACGTCACGCGGCGAAACGAGTTGGTTCGCCGACGTTCCGTAACAGTAGAGGAGCACCCCGTCGGTGCCGAACCGGATCACGCGCGCCCTCGCGGCGCCTCTTGCAGCAATCATCTGCTTCGCTTCCACCGCTCCCGCCTTCGCCCAGACCCAGAGCGCGGCGCAGGAGCATGCCCAGATCGTCCAGGAATTCGGCGGCGAGATCGGCGGCCCGCTCGGCCAGATGGTCGACCGGATCGGCACCCGGGTCTCGGCGACCTCGGGCGGGCGGGTCAATCCCGACTTCACCCTTCTGAACTCGCCGGTGGCGAACGGGTTCGCCACTCCCAGCGGGCGAGTCTACGTCACGCGCCAGCTGCTCGGGTTGATGAACAGCGAGGACGAACTCGCTTTCGTGCTCGGCCACGAAGCCGGCCATGTCGCCGCGCGCCATTCGCGCGGGCGCCAGAATACCGGCCTGCTCACGCAGATCCTCGCCGGGCTCGCCGGGATCGTCACCGGCTCAAACATCGCCAGTCAGTTGATCGGCGCGGTCGGCCAGCAATATCTGCTGTCCTATTCGCGGGGCCAGGAGCTCGAATCGGATCGGCTCGGGATCAGCTACATGGCCGCCAACGGCTACAATCCCTATGCCGGCGCGGACATCCTCGAGACGCTCGGCGCCTATAGCGACAATCTGCGGCGCTTTTCCGGGCGCACCGACGAGCAGCGTTCGGCCCCGTCCTGGAACAGCACCCATCCGACGACTCCGCAGCGAGTCGCGCAGGTCCGGCGACTCGCCCAGTCGGTGCGCCGAGTCGGTAGCGGGCCGTCTCCGGCCAGCTATCTCGCCTCGATCGACAACATGACGTTCGACGACGATCCGCGTCAGGGCGTCATCGAGGGCAACCAGTTCCTCCACCCGGACCTGCGGCTCGCCTTCACCGTGCCCCAGGGCTACGGAATCCAGAACGGCACGCGCTCGGTGACGGTTTCGGGCAATGGCGGCCAGGCGATGTTCTCGACCGGCGCCTATGACGGCAATCTCCAGGCTTTCCTGAGCCAGGCGGCGCAGTCGATCCTCGGCCAGAGCCAGGCGAGCTTCACCCAGCCGCAAAGCTTCACCGTCAACGGCATGCGCGCGCTCGGCACCAGCAGCCGGGTGCGGACCCAGAACAGCAATGTCGACCTGTCGATCGTCGCCTATGAATTCTCGCCGGGCCAGGCCTATTATTTCGCGACGCTCACCCCGGCGGGGCGCGGGCTCGGCCCGTTCGGCAATATGGTCCAGTCGCTGCGCCGCCTCAGCGCGCAGGAGGTCGCCGCGATCCGCCCGCGGGTCATCGACGTGGTGACGGTCGGCCGCAACGACACGGTCCAGTCGCTCGCGAGCCGAATGGCCTATGGAAATTATCAGCTCGAGCGGTTCCGGGTGCTCAACGGGCTCGGGCCGAACGAGACGGTGACGCCCGGCCAGCAGGTGAAGCTGGTCGTCTACGCCGGGCGCTGACTCGGCGCCGGGCAAAAGAGAAGGGCGGCAGACCCGCGCCTGCCGCCCTTCCTGTATTCCGCTTCCCTTCTCGGGATTAGGACATGTTGCTCGCCACCGTGTTGAAGGTGGTGTTGAGCGTGCTGCCCAGGTTCGACATGGCGGCGATCGCGGCCACGGCGATGAGAGCGGCGATCAGGCCATATTCGATGGCGGTCGCGCCCTTGGTGTCGCGGATGAACTTGCGGATGTTCTGCATCATTCTGTCCTTCGTCTCGAAATTCGTTCAGGAGAAAAGGGGCGGCGGCCGTTCGGGCGCCGCCCCGTTTCGTCCTGGTTACGACATGTTCGACGCGACGGTGTTGAAGGTGGTGTTCAGCGACGAGCCGAGGTTCGACATGGCGGTGATGGCGGCCACGGCGATGAGGGCGGCGATCAGGCCGTACTCGATGGCGGTGGCACCCTTGGTGTCGCGGATTATCTTACGAATGGTCATCATGTTGGGTCTCCTTGGTCTCACTCGATTTTTATGTGCCGGTCCCGACGCCTTTTTCGGTCAGCCTGCCTGGGATAAGCGGTAAAGTTGACAAAAACTGAAACGCAAATCGTTAATTGCTGTTAACCGTGTCAGAGACGTTGTTCCACATCGTGGTGGTCGCCGTCGCTACGTTGCGGAGGGATACGATCATCGCGAGAAAGATGAGCGCCAAGACCAGACCGTACTCGACGGCTGTCGCAGCGCGCTTGTCATGAAACAACTTCTTGAGGTGACGCATCCCTGTCCCCCAGGTCGACCTGGCTTCATTGCCGGTCAATATCAGTCATTATCGGTATCGTGATTAAGACTTTGTTAGCGCGGCAGGTTAAGGTGCAAAAAATTCCGACAATGATCGTGGTCGCGGCCGCCCTGGTCGATTCCGACCGCCGGGTGCTGCTCCAGAAACGGGCGCCCGGGCGGAGCATGGCAGGCCTGTGGGAATTTCCCGGCGGCAAGGTCGAGCCGGGCGAGGTGCCGGAAGCGGCGCTGGCGCGCGAGCTTAACGAGGAGCTCGGAATCCGAGTCGCCGAGAAGGCGCTCGTCCCCGCCTGCTTCGCCAGCGCGGCGAATGCAGGTGCCCACATGACCCTGCTTCTCTATGTCTGCCGCGAATGGGAGGGCGAGCCGCGACCGCTCGATGCCAGCGGCCTCGACTGGCGCGCTCCGGCCGACATGGACCCGGCGGAGATGCCGCCCGCCGACCGGCCGCTGATCGCCCTGCTCGACGCGCTGCTCTAGGCCTTCCGTGCGAGCGCGTCGGCGAGGGACACGGTCCCGCTGCCGCGCCGCGCGGGCCGGGGCTGATCGGGCGAGGGCGCCCAGCCGCTCAGGTGGATGATCTCGAACCGCTCGGTCGCCCGGCCATCGGCGTCGGCCTCGCCCGCGAAGGCGGCGTGGGCGGCGGCGAGCCCGAGC
>JAEZFL010000051.1 GCA_023417515.1 Pseudomonadota bacterium
TTGGCGCGGGATCCGCCCAAGGCCCCTCCACCACTCGCTTCGCGAGCGGTCCCCCTCCCCATCGCCTCCGGCGACAGGGAGGATAGAAGGGCGTCCCTAGCCTCTTCCCGCTCGTCCCAGGCCACCACCCGCGCCCCGCTGGCGAGCAGCGCCTCGACCGTCGCCCGGCCGGAGCGCGCGAGGCCGAGGACGGCGTATTTCTTGCCGGAGAAGGCGCGCGCCGTGATCACCGCAGCTTCAGGGTCGACAGGCCGGCGAGCGCCAGCACGAAGGCGATGATCCAGAACCGGATCACCACGGTCGGCTCGCTCCAGCCCTTCTGCTCGAAATGGTGGTGGATCGGCGCCATCCGGAACACGCGGCGGCCGGTGCGCTTGTAGAAGAAGACCTGGATGATGACGCTCAAGGCCTCCATCACGAACAGGCCGCCGACGATCCCGAGCACCACCTCATGCTTGCTCGCGACCGCGATCGCTCCGAGCGCCCCGCCCAGCGCGAGGCTTCCGGTGTCGCCCATGAAGACCGCCGCCGGCGGCGCGTTGAACCACAGGAAGGCGAGGCCCGCTCCGACGATCGCCAGGCACAGAACGGTGAGGTCGCCGGCGCCGAGGACATGGGGAATGCCGAGATAAGCCGCGAAATCGGCGCGCCCGACGAGATAGGTGATCAGCACGAAGGCGAGGCTGGCGATGATCACCGGCATGGTCGCGAGCCCGTCGAGCCCGTCGGTGAGGTTCACCGCATTGCCGGCGCCGACGATGACCAGCGCCCCGAACGGGACGTAGAACCAGCCGAGGTCCACCACTGGCCCCTGAACGAAGGGCAGATAGAGCTCGCCGCCCGCCGAATAGACGATGATGGCGACTCCGATGCTTGCGATCAGGAACTCGAACACCAGCCGCATCCGCGCCGACACGCCCTTGTGGCTACGCTTGGTGACCTTGTCGAAATCGTCGAGGAAACCGATGAGTCCGAAGCCCGCGGTGATGAACAGGCAGGCCCACAGATAGGGGTTCTCAAGGTCCATCCACAAAAGCATCGCGACCAGCACCGAGGTCAGGATCATCAGCCCGCCCATGGTCGGCGTGCCGCGCTTGGCGAGATGGGTGAGCGGGCCGTCGTCGCGGATCGGCTGGCCCTTGCCCTGGCGCACCCGAAGCCAGCCGATGAAGCGCGGCCCGATCAAGAGGCCGACGACGAGCGCGGTCGCTGTCGCTCCGCCGGCGCGGAACGTGATGTAGCGGAAGAGGTTGAAGATGCCTTCGTTACCGAAGAGGTCAGCGAGCAGCAGAAGCATTAGAGCCTGTCCCCCGCCAGCGCCTCGACGAGCCTGGCGAGCCCCAGCGAATTGGATCCTTTGACGAGTATCGCGTCGCCGGGGCGGATCGATTGGCGGACGATCTCTGTGGCGGCAGGCGCGTCGGCCACATGCGTCAAATCGGCCTCCCCGCCAAGCGCTTTCGCGAGCGGCGCCATCTCTTCGCCGACGAGAATGACCCGTTCGACGCCCGCGGAACGGATCGGCTCGGCCAAAGCGGCGTGGAAGGCGTCGGAGTCCGGCCCCAATTCCTTCATCGATCCGAGCACCGCGATCCGGCGGCCCTCGACCTTTTCGGCGCCGAGCACGGCAAGCGTCGCGGCCATCGACGCGGGATTGGCATTGTAGCTCTCGTCGATCAGCAGCGCCTCGCCCGCGCCCACGGAGATGCGATGACGCGCGCCGCGGCCCTTGAGCCCGCCGAGCTCGGCCAATGCCAGCCCGGCCGCGCCGAGATCGCCGCCCACCGCCTGGACCGCGGCAAGCACGGCAAGCGCGTTCGACACCATGTGCTGGCCCGGCTGAGGCAAGGTGAAGCTGACCTGGCTGTCGCCGACCTTGGCCGAGACCATCGTGCCGCCGTCGGTGGGCATGGCATAAGCGGCGCAGACGTCCGCGCCTTTCTCGAGGCCGAAGGTGACGATCCGCCCGGCATGAGGCTGCGCGGCGGCGATCAGCCGGTCGCGGTGGGGGCTGTCGAACGGGACGATTGCCGTGCCCCCCGGCTCCAGGCCTTCGAAAATCTCGCTTTTGGCATCGGCGATCGCCTCGTCGCTGGCGAAGAATTCGCGGTGGGCGCTGGCGATGGCGGTGACCAGGGCGACGTGCGGCCGGACCATGGCCGTCAGCGCGCGCAGCTCGCCCGCATGGTTCATGCCCATTTCGAGCACGGCATAACACGTGTCGCGCGGCATCCGGGCGAGGCTCAGCGGCACGCCGGTATGGTTGTTGTAGCTCTTGACCGAGCGGTGCACCCGGTCCCGCGCGCCGCGGTCGAGCGCCGCGAACAGGGCTTCCTTGGTCGTCGTCTTGCCGACCGAGCCGGTGACTCCGATGACTCGTGCCGAAGTGCGCGAGCGCGACGCGATTCCGAGGTCGTTCAGCGCCTCGGTCGTGTCGGGAACGAGGACGTGGGGCGAGTCGACCGGCTCGCTGACGATCACGCCCGCCGCTCCTGCCGCGACGGCCTTGCCGACGAAGCGATGGCCGTCGGTGGTCTCGCCCTTCAACGCGATGAACAGGTCGCCCGCCCCGATCTCTCGCGAGTCGAAGGCGACTCCGGTGACGGAGAAGTCCGCCGAAGCCGTGCCGCCGGTCGCCTCGGCGATTTCGGCTGAGGTCCAGAGCGAGGTCATGCCGCGCACCTAGCCATCCCCTCCCCTTCAGGGGAGGGGATTAAGGGGTGGGGAGCGGCTTTGCCCCCTCGATGGGGGCGAAGCCGCTTTGGTCGCAGCTGCGCTGCGAGCGAGGCTGAGCCTCGCCTCCACCCCATCCCCTCCTCTGAAGAGGAGGGGCTAAGGAATGCGCGTGAGGTCATGCCGCGCACTCGCGCGCCACGGCGACGTCGTCAAACGGAAGGACCATGTTACCCACAATTTGTCCCTGCTCGTGGCCCTTGCCGGCGAGCAGGATGATGTCGCCCTCCCCCGCCTCGGCCACGGCGGCGGCGATCGCCTCGCGGCGGCCGCCGACCTCGCGCGCGTCGGGAGCGCCGGCGAGGATGTCGCGGCGGATCGCTGCGGGATCCTCGCTCCGGGGATTGTCGTCGGTGACGATGACGAGGTCGGACAGGCGCTGGGCGACCTCGCCCATTTCCGGGCGCTTGCCCTGGTCGCGATCGCCGCCGGCGCCGAACACCGTGATCAGCCTTTTTTCGGTGTGCGGCCGAAGCGCCTCGATCGCCGCCTCGATGGCATCCGGCGTATGGGCATAGTCGACATAGATCGGCGCGCCGCGACGTGTGATCACCGCGCGCTCGAGCCGGCCCCGCACGGGGTGCACGCGCCCGAGGCAGGCGAGCGTGTGCGCGAGATCGCCGCCGGTAGCGATGACCAGGCCCGCCGCCGTCAGCGCGTTGGCCGCCTGATAGGCGCCGATCAGGTTGAGCGTGACCTTGTGGCTCTTGCCGTCGGCCTCGATGACCATCGTCTGGCCGAGCGGAGTCCGGCTGCGCTCGACCAGGCGCAGGGTCTCGCCCCTGGTGCCGGCGGTGAGGAGCTTGAGACCGCGTACGCCGGCGCGGCGGGCGACCTCGGCCGACTTGGGATCGTCCATCCAGATGATGGCATGCCCGTCCGGCTCGACCACTTCGTCGAACAGCCGCATCTTGGCCTCGAAATAGGCCTCCATCGTGCCGTGATAGTCGAGATGGTCGCGGCTGAAATTGGTGAAGGCGGCGGCCTGCACCGGAAGACCTTCGGTGCGATATTGCGACAGGCCGTGGCTCGACGCCTCGAAGGCGGCATGGGTGATGCCCATCTTGGCGAGCCCGGCCATGTTCGACAGGAAGGTGACGATGTCCGGCGTGGTGAGGCCGGTCGTCACCTGGTCGTCCGCCGTGGTGACCCCAAGGGTGCCGATGCTCGCGGAAGGGTGCCCGGCCATCCGCCACAGCTGGCGGGTCAGCTCGACGTTCGACGTCTTGCCGTTGGTGCCGGTCACCGCGACCACCGTCTTCGGAAACGGCTTGAAGAAGCGCGCCGCCAGCCGGGCGAACAACTGGCGCGGCTCGGCGGCGGCGATGTGGAGCGCGCCTTCGACCTTCGCCTCCGGCCGCGCCACCACCGCGACGGCGCCGGACCGAACGGCATCGGCAATGAAATCCTCGCCGTTGAAGCGGGTGCCCTGGAAGGCGCCGAAGATCGTTCCGGGCGCGACCTTGCGGTGGTCGATCGCGAAACCGGTGACCGAAGCGGTCTCGCTACCGCCGGTCAGCGCTCCCAGGCGCATCAGTCTGCCGCACCCTGCACCAGATGCGCGATGTCGGAGACGTCGATGTCGCGAGTCGCGGACGGGGTGATTCCGAGCAGCGCGCCGGTGCGGGCGATCACCCGCGAGACGACCGGCGCCGCGGTATAGGCGGCGGTGGTCTGGCCTTGATTGGCTTCGGTCCGTTCGGGGGCGTCGAGCATCACCAGCACCACATAGCGCGGCCGGTCCATCGGGAAAGCCGCCGCGAAGGTCGAAACGTTCACCGAACGCGAATAGCCGCCGACTCCCGGCTTCTCGGCGGTGCCGGTCTTGCCGCCGACCCGGAAGCCCTGGGCCTCGGCGCGGCGGCCGCTGCCGTTGGTGACGATCAGTCGAAGCATCTGGCGCATGCGCCGGCTGGTCTCGGGGGTGAACACCCGCTCGCCGGCAGAAACCTGGCCCGGCGTTCGGCGCAGCAGGGTCGCCGGCCGCCACAGGCCGCCATTGACCAGAGTCGCATAAGCGTTGGCGAGATGGAGCGGAGTCACCGCGATGCCATGGCCGAAGCTGGTGGTGAGCAGGGTCGGACGCGTCCACTCGCGCGGGTAAAGCGGCCGCTGGCGCTCGCGCAGCTCGATGGCCGGCGCCTCGTTGAAGTGGAGCGCTCGGAACATCACGTCCATCCGCTCCGCCCCAAGCCGCTCGGCGATTCGCGCGGTGGCGACGTTCGACGACTTGGTGAGGATCTCGGGAACGCTCAGCGCGCGGCCGGCCGGATGGCTGTCGCCGATGCGATGGCGGCCGACCATCAATGCGGTCTGCGTGTCCCAATATTCGCTCGGGCGGGTGACTCCGGCGTCGAGCGCCGCGGCGACGGTGAGCGGCTTGAAGGTCGAGCCGAGCTCGTAGACGCTCTGGGTGATGTTGTTGCGGCGGCCGTCATTGCTGCCCTGGCCCGGGACGTTCGGGTTGAAGCCGGGGGCCGAGGCCATGGCGAGCAGCTCGCCGGTGTCGACGTCGAGCACGATCCCGGTGCCGCCGATCGCGCGCATCTCGGTCATCGCCCAGCCCAGCTCGGCCTCCATCGCCGCCTGGACCCGGCTGTCGATGGACAAGGCGACTGGCTGCGAGCGGCCGGCCTCGCCGAGCAGGGTCTCCTCGAGCGAGCGCTCGACCCCGGCGACTCCGTGGCCGCTGTCGTCGAGCCAGCCGAGCAGGTGCGCGCCGAGCGCGGCCTGCGGATAGAGCCGTGTCGGCTCCTGGGCGAAGGTGATTCCGGGGTCGCCGAGCGCGTTCACCGCCTCGACCAGCTCGGCGTCGGCGCGGCGGCGAAGATAGGTGAAGCTGACGTCGCGGCGGAGCTGGTTCAGATACCAGTCGGCGCCCTGCTCCGGCATCAGCTCGTTGAGCCGGGCCGCCAGCTCGACCTTGTCGCCGATGATGTTGCGCGGCTGGACTCCGATCGCCCACGCCTCGATCGTGGTCGCAAGCACCACTCCGTTGCGGTCGACGATGTCGCCGCGCGGCGGCAGGGTCGCCGCTGCGGCGCTGCGCCCGCCGGTGTCGGAGAAGGCGTGAAGCTGGGCCAGGCGAGCGCCGATCAGGAACACCGCGCCGGCGAACAGCAGCAGGACCAGCATCAGCCGGTCGTAGGCGATGCCCCCCTGCTCTTCCTTCTGATTTTCGGCAGCCGGCAGGACATGCGCGGCGAGTGTCGCCATCAGCGGCCCTCGCCACCCGCGGTGGCGCGGCGCTCGCTGCGTTCACGCGCCGACAGCTCGCGCAAGGTGCGCTCGTCGAGCAGCGACGAGGCGCGCGCCGTGGAGCGCTGCGGCGGGGTCGCCGTCCGCGCCGTCGTGGGTCTGTGTCTTT
>JAEZFL010000069.1 GCA_023417515.1 Pseudomonadota bacterium
CCCCCCCCCCCCCCCCCCCCCCCCCCCCCCCCCCCCCCCCCCCCCCCCCCCCCCCCCCCCCCCCCCCCCCCCCCCCCCCCCGGGGGGGGGGGGGGCGGGCACGATGAGGCAGGTCGACGGCACCGAGGCACTCGCGCGCGTCCGGCAACTCCGGCGCAGCGCGACCGAAGCGGAGAAGCTGCTTTGGCAGCATCTGCCCAGCCGTCGCCTCGACGGGCACAAGTTCCGGCGCCAGGTGTGGATCGGCCCGTTCATCGCGGACTTCCTGTGCAAAGAAGCGGGCATGGTCATCGAGCTGGATGGCAGCCACATACCGAGCAGGCTGAGTATGACGCCTCACGCTCTTCCTATCTAGGGGCGCACGGCTTCTCCGTTCTCCGCTTCTGGAACAATGATGTCTTGAGCGACATCGACGCCGTACTGGCCGCCATTCGGGCGCAGCTGGAGCGCGTGCCCTCACCCTCCCACTCGCTGCGCGAGCGGGCCCCTCCCTCTCCCTGACGGGAGAGGGTCTTTAGACCGTCATCCGTTCTTCAAAGCCGGCGGGGACGTCGCCCTCGGCGGCCTCCACATCCACCCCGTCGACCTTGGCCAGCTCCGGACCCGTCCAGGAGAGAGTCGCCAGCTCCGTGATCGCCTCGGCCGGTCCCTTGACCAGCATCTCGAGGCGGCCGTCATGGCGGTTGCGGACCCAGCCGGAAAGGCCGAGCCGATGCGCCTGATCCTTCGCCCAGGCGCGGAAGCTCACGCCCTGGACTCGTCCGTGCACGAAGATGCGCCGTGTCGGCATGTCACAATCTCCCAAAAGCGGGGGCATATTCGGCCCGTCCGCTGGATGGCGCCCGCGGGCTCGACAGCCACTGTGCCATGAAATGGGGCCCGGCATAAGTCGAGGCGAACGGCGCCGCGGTTTGCGTGCGGAAACCGAAACGGCCGTAATAATCCGCATCGCCGACCACGAAGGCGATGGCAGCGCCGCTCCCGTTCGCCGCTGCGAGGCCGCGCTCGATCAGCCGCCCGCCAATGCCCCGCTTCTGATGCTCGGGTAGCACCGCCACCGGCGCGAGGCCGAGCCCCGGCACCCGTTCGCCGTCCGCAGTCACGGTCATCCGGCTGAACGCGATATGGCCGACAATCGCGCCGTCCACCGCAGCCACGAGGCTCAGCACGAGGTCGCCGTCGCTGGCGAGCTGCTCGACCAGGTCCGCCTCGTCCGCGGTCGGGAACGCCGCCGTCAGCACCGCGCGGATCGCGCCCGAATCCTCGTCCGCGGCAGGGCGGACGGCCAGGGTCACGCCAGCGCGATGTCCGGCGCGTCCTCCGCCTTCATGCCGATCGCATTATAGCCGCAGTCGACATGGTGGATTTCGCCGGTCACTCCGCTCGCGAGGTCCGACAGCAAGTAGAGGGCGCCGCCGCCGACATCCTCGATGGTGACGTTGCGCTTGAGCGGCGAATTGAGCTCGTTCCACTTCAGGATGTAGCGGAAGTCGCCGATTCCGCTCGCCGCAAGGGTCTTGATCGGGCCCGCGGAGATCGCATTCACCCGGATATTCTCCGGGCCGAGGTCGACCGCGAGATATTTGACGCTGGTCTCCAGCGCCGCCTTGGCGACGCCCATCACGTTGTAATGCGGAATGACCTTCTCGGCGCCGTAATAGGACAGGGTCAGGATCGATCCGCCGTTCGGCATCATCGCCCGCGCCCGCTTGGTCACCGCGACGAAGCTGTAGGCCGAGATGTTCATGGTCAGCAGGAAATTGTCGAGGCTGGTGTCGACATATTTCCCGCGAAGCTCGTTCTTGTCGGAAAAGCCGATGGCGTGGACGAGGAAGTCGATCGTCGGCCAGCGCTCGCCCAGCTTGGCGAAGGCCGTGTCGAGCTCCGCCATGTCCGAGACGTCGCAGTTGATCAGCAGGTCGGAGCCCAATTGCTCGGCGAGCGGACGAACGCGCTTCTCCATCGCCTCGCCCTGATAGGAGAAGGCCAGCTCGGCGCCCTGTTCGGCCAGCGCCTTGGCGATCCCCCAGGCCAGCGAGCGGTCGTTGGCGAGGCCCATGATCAGCCCGCGCTTGCCCTGCATCAAACCCGTCATGTCGTCTCCCGCTCTACCCTCTCGCGGCTGGCTTCCGTTACGGCCTGCTTGGCTTCAGCCTCTTCCTCGGCCAAATGGCAAGCCACTTCGTCCGCCATCTCCTTGGCCTCCTCGGCTTTCTCTTCCTGGACGGCGGCGACGACGTCCTCTTGGCTAGGGACCGGCGTCTCCGCAAGGGCGGCGTTCAATTCGGCGCCGATCACCACGCCGAAGCCGATCAGGAAGAAGAACAGGAGCGCGATCGCCACTCCGGCGAGGCTGCCATACGTAAGGTCGTAGCCGCCGAGCGCGCCCAGCGCCTCGGGCAGCAAGGCGGTGCTCAGCACCCACCAGCCGGCGACGAAGGCGGCGCCCGGCCATTTCGGGCAGCCCTTGGCGCGGTAGCGGCCGGGGGTGAGCGCCCAGAACAGCAGGTAGAGCGCTCCGAACAGCACCAAAGCGGGCACGATCCGGAACAGGGTGACGAGCCCGACGAGATCCTGGGCCCAGCTGATCTCGGCGAGGATCAGCCGCTGAACGCTCGACAGCGCCACCGACACGCTCAGCGACGTCATGATCGCGATGACCGCGAGCACGATCATCCCGGTCGAGGCGAGCCGATATTCCCAGAAGGGAGCGCAGAACTGGACGCCGTAGGCGCGGCGGATGATGTCGCGGATCGTCTCGATGAAGCTGCCCGCGGTCCACAGGCCGATCAGCGCGCCGAGCCAGAGGAGGGTGCCGGAGCGGGCGGCGAGCACGTCGGCGATCGGCTGGCGAAGCACGTCGGCGACGTTGGGCGGCATCGTCTCGAGAACCGCCTGAAGCGTCTGCAGCCCGCCCTGGCTCTCGCCGAGCAGTCGGGTCACCGCCGCGGCGACGATGATGAACGGGAAGATCGACAGGATCGACAGGTAGGCGAGGTTGCCGGCGTGGATGAAGCCGTCATTGTACACGCCGACCGCGACCCGCTTGGTGACGATCCAGGCGCGGGCTCGGCGGTCGCCGCGCGCGCGGGAGCGCCGTCCCTTATGGGCCTGTTCGAGCGCCGCGGCCTTGAGCCGTGCCTCGGGACTTTCGGGCGAAAGCGTCGGGTCCACGCCTGCTAGACGCCCAAGCCGGACCTCGGGTTGCTCCGGCCCTTGCCGTCCCAGCTCTCGACGAAGCTCTTGAGAGCCGCGTCGTCCTTGGGAATGTCGACCATCAGCGTGACGAGCTGGTCGCCGCGCTGGCCGCTCTTGCCGGTGAATCCCTTGCCCTTGAGCCGAAGCGTCCGGCCCGAGGTCGAGCCGGGAGCGATGCTCATCATCACCGCCCCGTCCACGGTCGGGACCTTGACCTTGGCGCCGAGCACCGCCTCGTCGAGGCTGATCGGAAGATCGAGGCGGATATTGTCGCCGTCGCGGCGGAAGAAGCGGTGCGGCTGGATGTGGATGGTGACGATCGCGTCGCCATTGCCGCCCGGCCCCGGCTCGCCCTGGCCGGCGAGGCGGATCTTGGTGCCGTCCTCGACTCCCTTGGGAAGCTTGATGTCGAGCGTCTTGCCGCCCTTGAGGATGACCCGTTGCTCCTTGAGCTGGGCGGCGTCGGCGAACGGCACCTCGAGTCGATAGGCGACGTCGCCGCCCTTGGGCGCGGAGCGGCGCCCCCCGAAACCGCCGAAGCCGCCAGAACGCCCGCGAGCGCCGGTGAACAGGCCCTCGAACAGATCCGAAAGGTCGGGCGCCTCGCCGGCGCCGGCCTGGCCGAAATCGAAATCGGGTCCGTTGGGCCCGCGCCGGAAGCCGCCTGCGCCCCCTGCCCCGGCGCCGCCGCCGAAGCCGAACGGCATCCGCGGATTGCCGTCCTCGTCGATCTCGCCGCGGTCGTAGCGGGCGCGCTTGTCCTTATCGGTGAGGATGTCATAGGCCTGGGTCACCTTGGAGAAGCGCTCGGCCGCCTGCGGATTGTCCTTGTTGCGGTCGGGATGGAGCTCCTTGGCGAGCTTGCGATAGGCCTTCTTGATCTCGCCCTCGTCCGCGCCGCGCGCCACGCCCAGTGTCGAATAAAGGTCCGCCATCGAAGCGTTCGTTCTCCACTCCGCACGAAATGTCCAGCGCCACGGTGGTGGAGCCGCATGGGGAGGGGGACCGTCGGCCGTCAGGCCGATGGTGGAGGGGCCAGGGCGCGGCAGGCCGAGACGATTGACTGTGCGGCGTCCGCCGGATCCTCGAAAACCTCACCAGCGGGCACCCGGAGCATTCGGTAGCCGCGCTCGCGAAGCCAGGCCGACCGCCGCTCGTCAAATTTGGGCTGGCCGCCCATGCCGTGCGCGTCGCCGTCGATCTCGATGATGAGCTTTGTTGCCGGGCAGTAGAAATCGACCACGAACGGGCCGATCGGATGCTGGCGCCTGAACTTCAGTCCGTCAGCATGGGCTCGCAGCAGCTGCCATAGCAGGACCTCCGGCGGAGACATGCGACGGCGCAGAGTGCGCGCCCGCTTCACGACAGCCTTGGTCGTGCTCCGCATGGCCCCTCCACCACTCGCTTCGCGAGCGGTCCCCCTCCCCATGAGCTTCGCTCACAGGGAGGATAATCAACCTTGTCGCCCCCCTCATCCTCCCTGTCGCCGAAGGCGATGGGGAGGGGGACCGTCCGCGTCAGCGGTGGTGGAGGGGCTATTCCGCCGCCTGGGCCAGATGCCACTCGGGTGGCTCCTCGAGCGCCCGCAACCGCACCTCCTCCTCGAACAGATAGTCGCGGACCATCGGCACGGCGTCACGGCGCTTCACATATTGGAGCTGCCAGTTGACCAGGCTGCCGTGGATGAAGCTCGACTCCGCGCCCGCCAGGTAGAATTGCCACATGCGGTAGAAGCGCTCGTCGTAGAGCTCGATGATCTCCTCGCGCGCCGCGACCGTGCGCTTGTACCATTCCTCCAGGGTCAGCGCGTAATGATAGCGCACCGCCTCGACGTCGCTGACGATGAGGGCGTTCTTCTCCGCCTCGGTGACCAGCTCGGACAAAGCGGGGATGTAGCCGCCCGGGAAGATGTACTTGCGGGTGAACTTGTCGGTCGTCCCCGGCATGCCCATCCGCCCGCAGCAATGCGACACCATCACGCCGTCGTCGGCGAGAAGCTGGCGGGTCTTCTCGAAGAAGCCCGGATAATGCGGCTGCCCGAGATGCTCGATCAGGCCGACGCTGACGATCCGGTCGAATGGCCCCTCGACGTCGCGATAGTCCATCAGCTCGAACTTCACGCGGTCGGCGACGCCCGCTGCCTCCGCCCGCTCCTTGGAGAAGGCGATCTGGTCGGGCGCCAGGGCGATCCCGAGCACGTCCACGTCATAATGGCGGTGAAGGTAGAGGCCGAGCCCGCCCCAGCCGCAGCCGATGTCGAGCACGCGCATACCGGGCTTCAGGTGAAGCTTGGCGGCGAGATGCGCCTTCTTGTCGAGCTGCGCCTTCTCGAGGCTGTCCTTGGGGTCGAGATAGTAAGCGCAGGTATATTGGCGGTCCTCGTCGAGGAACAGCTCGTAGAGCCGCCGGGTCATGTTGTAGGTGTGCTCGGCGTTGCGCCGCGACTTCGACTTCCAGTTGATGCTGTCGGCCTTGGCCAGGGCCGTCTCGGTCACCTTGCGAAGCAGGCCCTTGGGCTTGAGCGCTTCCTCGCCGCTGCCGGCGGGGGCGTTGGAATGGACGAGCAGGATGAGGTCGCGGATGTCGCCCTCGATCACGTCCATGCGCCCGTCCATATAGACTTCGGCGGCGCCGACCTGAGGATAGCGGACGATATGGTTGACCGCACTCTTGTCGTTCAGGCGGACCTTGACCGGGCTCTTGCCGGCGATCGGAGCGCCGTAGCGATATTCCTTGCCGTCATGGTCGACGATGATCAGCTCGCCTTGCTTCACCACGCGCGTCAACAGCTTGTCGAGCAACCACATACCCGCCTCTGCTCCTTCCAAAGCGCGGCCGTTCCTCACGGTCCGCAGGCCGCCGCACGATAGGGCATCGCCGCTCAAGTGCAACATGGCCCGGCTCGACCCGCGGCGGCGTCGGCGCTAGAGCGCGGCCATGACCGATCCTTTCGCTTTGTTCGACGAATGGCTCGCGGAGGCGCGGCTCTCCGAGCCGAACGATCCCGAGGCGATGGCGGTGGCGACGGTGGGCGAAGGCGGCCGGCCCTCGGTGCGCATGGTGCTGCTCAAGGGGCACGGGCCGGACGGCTTGGTCTTCTACACCAACCAGGAGAGCCGCAAGGGCGGCGAGCTCGCCGCCAATCCCAGCGCGGCCTTGCTCTTCCACTGGAAGTCGCTTCGCCGCCAGGTGCGGATCGAAGGCGCGGTGACCCCGGTCGAGGCGGCCGAGGCCGACTCCTATTTCGCGACCCGGAGCCGCGACAGCCAGCTCGGCGCCTGGGCGTCGGAGCAGTCGCGCCCGCTCGCCGACCGCGCCGAGTTCGAGGCGCGCTACGAGGAGATGCGCGCGCGCTTCGAAGGCGGCGACGTCCCGCGCCCGCCGCACTGGTCAGGCTACCGCGTGACCCCGGCCCGAATCGAGTTCTGGAACGACCGCGCCCACCGCCTCCACGAGCGCCGCCTGTTCGTGCGCGAGGGATCCGGCTGGCGCGAGGGCCTGCTGTACCCATGACCCATGATCGCGCGCGGGCGAGCGCCACCCGCAACGCGGCAATCGCCAGCGTCGCCACCGCTCTGTTCCTCCTGAGCCTGAAGGCCTGGGCGACCGCCGCGACCGGCTCGGTGGCGATGCTCGGCTCGCTGATCGACAGCGGCCTCGACCTGATCGCCTCCCTGGTCACCTTGTGGGCGGTGCGCATCGCCGCCGAGCCGGCCGACCACGAACACCGCTTCGGCCACGGCAAGGCCGAAGCGCTCGCGGCGCTGTTTCAGGTCGGCCTGATCGCCGTCTCCGCGATCGGCATCGCGTGGCGGGCGGCCGAGCGGCTGCTTGCCGACGCGGCGCCGGTCGACGTCGAATATGGCATCGGAGTCAGCATCGCCGCGATCGCCGCCACGCTCGCGCTCACCGCCTATCAGCGCAGCGTGATCCGCCGCACCGGCTCGGTCGCGATCAGCGCCGACAATGTCCATTACCAGTCCGACCTGCTGCTCAACGGGGCGGTGATCGCGGCTCTGGTGCTGGAGCGCTATGTCGGCCTCACCGGCGCCGACCCCATCTTCGGAATCCTCATCGCCGCCTGGCTCGCCTTCGGCGGCTTCCGCGCCTCGCGCGACGCGGTCAACCAATTGATGGACCGCGAATGGCCCGAGGAGCGCCGCCGCGCCTTCGCCGCCGCCACCGCGCACCCCGCCAATCGCGGCACCCACGATCTGCGCACCCGAAGCAGCGGCGCCCACGACTTCGCCCAGTTCCACATCCGCGTTCGCCCCGACATGACGGTCGTCGAGGCGCACCATGTCATGGACGAGATCGAGGAAAATCTGGCGAAGCAATTTCCCGGCGTCGAAGTGCTGATCCACGTCGATCCGGAAGGCCAGATCGACGAGCCCGGCAACCCGCTGGTCGAGGAGAACGAGACTGGTGCGGAATCGAACATAAGGAACCCCTCGGGCTGAGCCGAGCGGATCGGGAGTTGGATAAATGGAATTGCGCCTCGTCCAGGTCGACGCCTTCGCCGACCGCCCGTTCACCGGCAATCCCGCCGCGGTGATGTCGCTCGATTCCTGGCTGCCCGACGAGATTCTCCAGGCGATCGCCCTCGAGAACAATCTCAGCGAGACCGCCTTCACCATCCCCGACTCGAGCGGCGAGGCGGATTACGAGCTGCGCTGGTTCACCCCGGCGACCGAGGTCGTGCTGTGCGGCCACGCCACCCTGGCGAGCGGCCATGTCCTGATCGACACCGCGCGCGAGACCGGCCGGATCCGCTTCCGCACCCGCAAGGCCGGAATGCTGGAGGTCGCCCGCGACGGCGACCGCTACGCCATGTCGCTGCCCAGCTGGAAGCCGGAGCCCCGGCCGCTGCCGCGAATCCTCGCCGCGCTCGGGATCGACGCGGTCGAGACGCTGTGGCACCCGCAGCGCTATGGCCTCGTCGTCGTCGAGAGCGAGGACATCGTCCGCGCCGTCGACCCGGACATCGCCGCGCTCGCCGCCGAGGGCGACGTCCTCACCATCGTCACCGCCCCCGGCCGCGACGTCGACTTCGTCAGCCGCGTCTTCGCCGCCGGCGCCGGGATCCCCGAGGACCCGGTGACCGGCTCGGCCCACGCCGTCGCCGCGCCTTACTGGGCCGAGCGGCTCGGCAAGGACCGCCTCACCGCCTACCAGGCCAGCAAGCGCGGCGGCCACCTCACCTGCCGGATTCAGCCTGCCCCGGCGCAAGCCGGGGGCGACCGGGTCATCGTCGGCGGCAAGTGCGTGACGGTGATCGAAGGCGTCATGCAGATCTGAAACTGGAATCCTCCCTGTCCGCGAAGCGGATGGGGAGGGGGACCGTCCGCCGAAGCGGAGCGTAGGCGGATGGTGGAGGGGCTGTTCGGGCCTCGCGCCAAAGCCCCTCCACCG
Source organism: Pseudomonadota bacterium (assembly GCA_023417515.1). Lineage (GTDB taxonomy): Bacteria > Pseudomonadota > Alphaproteobacteria > Sphingomonadales > Sphingomonadaceae > Allosphingosinicella. The sequence goes on from JAEZFL010000069.1 coordinate 8,611, forward strand.
CCTACGGCGGTCCCCCTCCCCATGTCCGCTGCGCGGCCACAGGGAGGAACCGATCCTACCGAACCGGGCCGCTGACCGTGGCGATCCAGCGGTCGATCTCCGCCTCGAGCACATCCAGTGGCACTGAGCCGTTGCGGAGCACCGCGTCGTGGAACTGGCGGATGTCGAACTGGTCGCCCAGAATCCGCTCCGCGCGCTGGCGAAGCTCGAGGATCTTCAGCCGGCCGATCATGTAGCCCAAAGCCTGGCCCGGCCAGCTGATATAGCGGTTGACCTCGGCGTCGATATTGGCCGCGGACAGAGCGGTATTTTCGGTCATGAACGCGACTGCGCGCGCCTTGTCCCAGCCCATCGCGTGGATTCCGGTGTCGACCACCAGCCGAGACGCCCGCCACATCTGGTAGGAGAGCTCGCCCATGCGCTTCTCGGGCGTGTCGTAGAGGCCCATCTCGCGCCCCAGGCTCTCGGCATAGAGGCCCCAGCCCTCGGTGAAGGCGGTGTAACTGGTGAAATTGCGGCGGAACGGCGCCAGCTCCAACTCCTGCTGGAGCGCGATCTGGAGATGGTGGCCGGGCGCCGCCTCGTGAGCGCTCAGCGCCGGGATCTCCCACAAGGGCCGCTGGTCGAGCTTCGACGTGTTGACATAATAAGTGCCGGCGATCCCGCTCTCGGGCGAGCCCGGGCTGTAATAGGCCGTCGTCGTGCCGGGCGCGATCTCCGCCGGGATCGGCCGGATCGTATAGGGCAGGCGCGGAAGCCGGCCGAACAGCCGCGGCAGATGGCCGTCGATGATGCGCGTGACATAGGCGCTCTCGCGCATCAGCTGCTCGGGGGTCGTCGCATAATGAAGCGGGTCGGTCCGGAGCGCCTGGATGAAGGCCTGGCGGGTCGGGTGGCCGGCCTCGCGCGCGACCTGGTCCATCTCGCCGCGGATGCGCTCGACCTCGCGCATTCCGATCGCGTGGATCTGCTGCGGGGTGAGGTCGGTGGTGGTGAAGCTGCGCGCGAGGAAGCGGTAATAATCCGCCCCGCCGCGCTGCGCCGATACGCTGTCGGTGCGCGCACAATTGGGGAGATACTGGGTGCGGAAGAAGTCGGCGTGGCGGCGATATTCCGGGTTCACCACGGTGGTGATGAGGGTGCGGGCGCGCTCCTGCAGCGCCGCCCAGTCCGCCGCCGGGATCGTCGCCGGCCGCTCGCGCGTGAACGGAGCGTAGAAGCGCGACTGGGTCACGTCCTCGGTGACGACGCCGCTGATCGTGTTCTCGTAATTGGTCAGCACCGAGCAGGGCAGGACATAGCCGCCGCGCACCGCATTGGCGGTGATGTCGAGCGCCGCCCGGTTGAGCTGCGGATAGGCGGCGAGCCGCGCGAGATAGGAGTCGAAGTCCGCGCGGTTGCGCAGCGGCACGTCGTCGGCGAGGCCGGCGAAGTCCTGGTGCCAGCCATAATAGGTCGTGAACAGCATGTCGCGCTGGGGAAAGCGGTTGCCCTCGACCTGCTCGGCGAGGTCGCGGATCAGGATCGCTCGGTTGACCCGGTCGTCGTCAGTCAGCGCGCCTTCGGGGATTCGCTGGAGCCGGTCGAGGAAGGCCTGCGCCTCGCGGGCGCGGCGGTCGCGCGCCGCCGGGCTGATGTCGCGCAGCCGGTCATCGAAGTCGCGCACGCCGAGCCGGGTCGCCGCCACCGGATTCTCGCGCAGCAGCCACTGATAATGTTCCTCCATCAGCGCGTGGAGGTCGTCGGCCGGGGCGGCCGCGGCGGGGGTTGCGAGGAGCAGGGAGGCGGCGATCAGGAAAGCGCGCAAGGCAGGGTCTCCGTCGGTGGGTCGCCGGACCCTAGCGCCGCCTCCCGCCGCCGCAAAGCCGCCGCTTTGGGCGCGGCCTCACGCCATGCTATGCCGCCTCCGGAAGGAGCCCTGTTCATGGCCGACAAGAAGAAAAAGAAGAAGGCCGCCAAGGCCCCCAAGGAAATCGCCGGAATCAAGATTCCCAAGCCGCTCCGCGAGCCGGCCGCCCAGTTGCTGAAGGCGGTCCAGAGCCCAGCCTTCGCCGACGTCGCCTCGGCGGCCTTGCTCAGCGCCGCCGCCGCTCTCCAGCAGGGCAAGACCAAGGCCGCGGCCGCCGATCCGGCCGCGCCCAAGGCCGGCGCGAACAAGGCCGTCGCCGCGACCACCGCCGGCGCCCTCGGAGCGATGCTCGCCACCAGGGCGATCGAAGAGGTCACCAGGCTCGCGGAGAAGGGCCAGGGCGGCAACGGCTCGGCCGGCGTGCGCGGCAAGCCTGCTAAGAAATCTTAGTTTGCACCAGATCCGCTCATCAGCCTGAGCGGGTTTGTGGGCTTCCTCGACTCCTAGGCCGGCCGGCTGTGCGCCGCCGGCGGCGTGAAGCTGCGCGGGACCACCACCGGACGATATTCGCTGAAATGGCCGGTGCGGTATTCCTCGATCTGCTGGCGATAGAGTTCCGCAAGCTCGCGGTGCGCGTCGCGCGCCGACCGCGAATCGGCCTGCTCCGCACGGACGCGCTCGATCTGTTCGCGGTGCAGATAATAATTCAGGTCCATGCCCAGCTTCCCCAGCGAATGAGCGCCGACGATCCAGCGATCGAGGGGCGCTTCCGTGGTCCCTGTTGAGCGCCGCGGAGCGGACTCTCCGTGACGAGACTCGCCCTACCACAATCCCGCCACAATCGCCATTGCGGCGATCCGCAGGTGCTTAGGTCAGCCGCTCCTTTGCTGCGGCGGGACGATCGCCTCGGCGGCGCAGCGCTGGGCCGCCTCGCTGTCCGCCGGCTGGGGCCGATAGGAGCGAAGCTCGGCGGCGCTCTTGCCTTCCATCAGCCGGTCGATCGAGCAATTGCACAGCCGCGCAGGATCGATCCCCTCCGGCAAGCCGCCCGAACGCGCCTGCTGGACGCAGGCCCCGACCGCCGTCTCCCGCCAGCGCAGCTTGTAATCCTCTTCCGACTGGCACCCGGCGAGCGGAAGCAACAGCGCGATCAGGGCAAGGCTCGACGTGCGACTCATCCGCGACTCCTCTCCAGGTCCTTGGGAACGGCATCGCCGCCGCGCGGTTCCGGGCCGGCGCGATCATATGGGGCGACGCGACGCGCGCAATCGCGCCTGCCCGCGCCGCGCACCGATCAGGTCGCCGGCTGCTGCCGAGTCCCCGGCTCGCAGGTATAGACGATCCCTCGCGGCGCCTCGTCCGTGCACTGGCTCGCCGGCGTCGTCTTGTAGGTGCACCAGGGCTGCCCATCGTTCAAATTGCTGTAGGTCTGGTTGTCCCAGCACACCGCCGTCAGCCACGGCCGGTCGCACATCGCCGCCTGCGGCTCGGCACCGTCGCTGCGCCCGACGTCGTTGCCGGCGCATCCGCCGATCCCGACCCGCACCCAGCGGTTCTGCGCGGGGACGGCGGGCTCGGCCGAGGCCTGGTTGCCGGCCTCCTCCTTCGCGCTGCCGCCGTTCGAGCAGCCAGGCGCCGCCACGCCAAAGCATGCGATCAGAGCCGTCGTCGTGATGGAAAGTCGAAGAGACATCGCCGCTCTCCTTCCGCGGCCGAGATTACGCCTGCGCCGGGGGCGTGACAATGAGTCGAATGCCGCGCGACTTGACTTTGTGCGCCGCAGCATCCACTTGGCCGGCAGGCGAGGCGTCATGCAGCGTGAACAGGACCCCATCTGAAAAGGGGTATCCGGCTCCGCTTCGTCATTTTCAAAGGCTTTCCCTTTTCACGCGGGTTGGCAGAACCCGCCGCGTTTCGCGCGCCGTTCCGGCTGCGCGGCCGCCGCAATTTCGTGAGTTTTCATGACCGTTTCATTCGAATCCCTCGGGCTGTCGCAACCCGTTCTCCAGGCGCTCGCGCTGAAGGATTACACGCAGCCCTCGCCGATCCAGGCGCAGGCGATCCCGACCCTTCTCCAGGGCCGCGACCTGCTCGGAATCGCGCAGACCGGCACCGGCAAGACCGCCGCCTTCATGCTTCCGTCGATCGACCGCCTCAGCGGCGCGCGCCGGCCGCAGTCGCGCACCTGCCGAATGCTGGTCCTCGCGCCGACCCGCGAGCTTGCCAGCCAGATCGCCGCGAGCGCCCGCGATTACGCCAAGTTCACCGCGCTCAACGTCGCGACGGTGTTCGGCGGAACCTCGCTCCACAGGAACCGCCAGGACCTCGCCCGCGGAGTCGACGTTCTCGTCGCAACGCCCGGCCGCCTGCTGGACCTCATCGACCAGGGCGCTCTGACCCTCGCCAAGCTCGAGATCCTGGTGCTCGACGAAGCCGACCAGATGATGGACCTCGGCTTCATCCACGCGCTTCGCCGGATCGTCGCGATGCTTCCGCGCGACCGTCAGACCCTGTTCTTCTCGGCGACGATGCCAAAGACGATCCGCGAGCTGGCCGACAAGTTCCTGCGGGATCCGGCCGAGGTGAAGGTCGCTCCCGAGGCGACCACCGCCGAGCGGGTCACCCAGTTCGTCACCTTCTGCAACCAGGGCGAGAAGCAGGCGCTCCTCACCCTGACCCTGAAGGCGACGACGATCGACCGAGCGCTCGTCTTCACCCGCACGAAGCATGGCGCCGACCGCGTCGTCCGCCAGCTCGCCGCAAGCGGAATCGCCGCCAACGCGATCCACGGCAACAAGAGCCAGCCGCAGCGCGAGCGCGCATTGGGCGAGTTCCGCTCGGGAAAGGTGCCGATCCTGGTGGCGACCGACATCGCCGCTCGCGGGATCGACGTCAGCGGGGTCAGCCACGTGTTCAACTTCGAGCTGCCCAACGTTCCGGATCAATATGTCCACCGCATCGGCCGCACCGCGCGCGCCGGCAATGATGGCGTCGCCATCGCCTTCTGCTCCGACGAGGAGCGCGGCGACCTCAAGGGAATCGAGAAGCTGATCCGCCAGCGCATCGACGTGCTCCCGCCGCCCCCCGGCCTCGCCGCCGAAGCCGCCCGAATCAAGGCCACCCGCCCGGCGCAGCCGCCCGCGGGCGAGCGCCAGGAGCGCCACGAGCGCCCGCGTCACGAGCAGCGCCGCCCCGGCGGCCCGTCGCGGCGCAAGCCGGGCGGCAGCGGTCCCAACCACCGCACGTCCAACGGCGGCGTGCGCAAGGGCGAAGTCGGCCGCCACAGCGGCCGAGTGCGCCGAGCGAGCGACGCCCGCGTCTAGAACGGCCCGGCCTCGCGCCGCATTCGCGAAGAACGCGCGAAACCTCGCGACCGGTCATGAATTGATTTGAAGTCTCTTCTTTCCCGATTAGGATTTCCTGATCGGGGGAGAGGAATCATGGAATGGCTGGATTCGGCGCTGCCTTATGTTGCGGCGCTGATTACTATCTGTGCCGGCGTTGTCGGCTTTTTCTGGGCGCGCGGGGGAGAGCGTAATCAAGTCGGCGGCGTGGGATGGGTCGCACTTGCACTTATTCTAGGGGCCGGCTTCGTCACTGTTCTTCAAACCTACCGGACCAATCAGAAGGCCGCGGCATCGCGCGTTGCCGCCGCCCGGGCGGAGCAGCGGGCGGAAGAGCTCAGCGACGAGCTTCGCCGCGCTCGGGTCGGTTCATTCTCGGCCTGGTCTCTGATCTGAGAGGGTTTCGTGCCGAAGTCTGCGAGGGTGATCCCTGACGCCGGCCTGAAATGGGCGCTCCGCATCCGCGCAGGTGCGCTCCCACTGAGCAGCCCTCATCGCCAGCCGGTCATGCTCTGGCGCTGGGATCGGGACCGAACACCGCCTTGACGTGCTCGCGGTAGAGCCGGGTCTGGCGTCCCATCAGATATTTGTCGTCGAGCGCCCGCGACAGCACGATCGAGCCCTCAACGATCGCGGTCAGCATGTCGGCCAGGGCGTCATAATCGGCCGTGGAGCGGGGCGGGTGGCGGGCCGCGATCTCCTCCAGCCAGGCCGCGAACCGCGCCCGCAACTTGAGCACGCTGGCACGGTTCATCGCCAGCACCGTCTTGTCGAACAAGGCGGCTTGGTAGGTGACGGTGGCGATCAGACAGCCGGGATGGAGCTCCGGCATGTCGTCCATCGCCTCGGCATAGAGATTGAGGAACAGCAGGAAGCTCTGCAGCGGATCCTCGCACAGCGACCGCGCCCGCCGGGTCAGCCCGTCGATCAGCTCGTCATCCTCGCTGATGAAGCGCTCCAGCGCCTGGCGGGCGAGGTCGTTCTTGTCCTTGAAATGGTAGAAGAAGCCGCTCTTGGTGATCCCCGCCGCCTCGACCAGCTCCTCGATCGAGGTCGCCGCGAAGCCTTTGTGGACGATCGAATCATAGGCGATGTCGAGAATCCGCTGGCGAGTCCGCTCGCCCTTGGTCTGAACCTCGGGGTCCAGCTGTACCGACGGTGCGGTTTTCTGGTCGACCTTCCCGGGCATGGCGGCGGCGGCCTTTCGCGAGAGGAGGCTAACCTATCACGGGGGCGCGATTTTCCCTAGCATCTGATAAAAGACCGCGCGCGCGCTAGAGAGGGCGCGGCACGCGCCTGTATCTCCACCGCACCTTGTTTCGGGGTTTTAGGGGAGAGACACAGTGTTCGGTTTGTATCATTTCATCGCGTTCGGCCTGTTCGCCGCCTTCGTGGCGGCGGACCTGCTCGTCCGCGCTCGGGCCTTTCCGGAGGTGGCCCTGTGGCCATTGAAGGGCCTGGCCTTCTTCGCGCTCTACTTCGCGGTCGCGACCTTCGCGCCGCTGCTGTGGGACGGCTGGCTCGGCGGGCATCGGCTCGTCGACGCCGCCGCCCTGCCCTTCTGGGTCCAGGTCGCCGGCGGCTTCGTCGCGCTCGAATTCGGAATCTATGTCTGGCACCGGACGATGCACAATGCGCCGTTCCTGTGGCGCTGGTTCCACCAGATGCATCACAGCGCCGAGCGCGTCGACATCTGGGGCGCCTTCTACTTCCACCCGTTTGACATGATCGGCTGGGCCCTGCTCGGAAGCCTCGCGCTCGTGCTCGGCTTCGGCATCAGCGCCGAGGCGGCGATCTGGATCAACGTCGCGGCGACCTTCCTGTCGATGTTCACCCACGCGAACATCAAGACGCCGCGCTGGCTCGGCTATATCGTCGCCCGGCCGGAAAGCCATGCGCTCCACCATGAGCGCGGAGTCCACGGCCGCAATTATGCCGACGTGCCCTGGTTCGACATGATCTTCGGCACGTTCGAAAATCCGCGCAGCTTCGATGGCGAGGTCGGCTTCTACGACGGCGGTTCGAAGCGCCTCGGCGCGATGCTGGCGGGGAGGTCGATCGCATGATCCGCTCCTTCCTTCTCGCGCTCGTCCTCGCCGCGACGCTCGGCCTCGTCGGGGCCGTCGGGATCACCTACGCCGCCGCCGCGCCGCCCCGCCCGGCAGGGCAGTGGGCGCCGATCGGGCTCAGCCTCGCCGGCACCGAAACCGCCACGGCGGTCCAGCCGGCCCAGGCCCGCCCGACGCCGCTCGACCAGGCCGGCTGGACGGCGCGCAAGCAGCGGGTCCAGCTGCCCAACGGTATCGAGCTCGCTTATGTCGAGCTCGGCAACCCGCGCGGGCGGCCGGTCCTCCTCCTCCACGGCTACACCGACACCAGCCGGGTCTGGTCGATCGTCGCGCCGTACCTGGCCGACCATCGCCTGATCATTCCCGACCAGCGCGGCCACGGCGCCTCGTCGGCCCCGGATTGCTGCTACGCCATGTCCGATTTCGCCAACGACGCCCGCCTGTTCCTCGACGCCCTCGACGTGGATCGGGCATCCATCGTAGGCTCGTCGATGGGCTCGATGGTCGCCCAGGTCTTCGCCGCCGAATATCCCGGCCGCGTCGACCGCATCGTCCTGTCCGGCTCGACCGCGCTGGCACCGGTCACGCGCGGCGACTGGCTGTGGACCAACACCAGCAGCCTGCGGACGCCGATCTCTTCGAATGTCGAGTTCCTTCGCGAGTTCAGCCCCAGCGCCAGCCCGACCGCGGTCGACCCGGTCTTCGTTCGCTATTTCGACGCGGAGATGGCGGCGGTGGCGCCACACGTATGGCGCGCCGTGATGCGCGAGCTGCTCGACGTGCCCGTGGGCCGCTACGCCCCCGACATCAGCGCCGACGTGCTGATCCTCTCCGGAGGCCGCGACCCGTTCTTCCCGGCCGAGCACCACCGCGCTCTGGTCGCCGCCTATCCCCGCGCCCAGGCGCACGTCTTTCCCGACCTCGGCCACAATCTGGTGGTGGAACGCCCGGACGAAGTCGGTCCTGTGCTCGCTGCCTTCTTGCGGTGACAGCCGGAGCGAGGGATCAGCGTCGCCGGGCAGCGCTGGTCTCCCGCACCTGCCGGAATTCCGATCCCGAGCGCCACGCCGGCCACTCGCGGCTGTTGGCGAGCCGTCGCCCGATCTCATAGACCAAAGCCGCGTCCTGGGCCGCTCCGCGCAGGTCCCAGTCGGCGCTCCACGCGTCGCAGGGCTGGTGGTAGCAGCGGCCGGTATAGTCGGCGACCCAGCGCTCGCCCGCCTCGCGCCCGCCCCTGACCAGGTCGTTGCCGCCGGCGAGCGCCATGATCAGGAGCACCGGGACTCCGCGCTTGGCGAGAGCGAAATGGTCGGCCCGGTAGAACAGGCCGCGCTCGGGATGGGTCTCGACCGATACCGTCCGGCCCTGAGCCCGCGCCGCTTCGGTCAGGACATCCTCCATCTCGCTCTGCCCCTGGCCGATCAGCACCACGTCGCGCGACGGTCCGGCGGTCTGGAGTACGTCCATGGTCAGGTTCGCGACCATCGTCTCGTGCGGGTAAATCGGGTTGGCGCTGTAATGTTCGGCGCCGAGCAGCCCGCGCTCCTCCGCGGTCCACGCCGCGAACACCAGGCTCCGTTCAGGCCGCGGCCCATGCGCGAAAGCTCGCGCGACCTCGATCACTCCGGCGAGTCCCAGGGCATCGTCGACCGCTCCGGGCCGGATCCGCCGTCCCTCGGCATCCGGCGGGCCAACGCCGAAACTGTCCCAGTGGCCGGCGAAGGAGATGGTCTCGTTCGGGTAGCGCGACCCGGTCAGCCGCCCGATGACGTTGCGGCTCTGGATCCGCCTCAGCTCGACGGCCGTGTCGGCGGAGAGGGTCGCGCCGAGATCGATCGGCCTGAACCCTGGCCTTCGCGCCTCGCGCCGCACCTGCTCGAAATCGCGGCCGGCCCGCCGGAACAGTTCGACCGCCACCGGCCGCTGGATCCAGCCCTGGAGAAGCAGCGGCTGGCGCGAACCAGCGGGAAGCACGACATTGTAATTCTCGCCGCCGGGGCTCTCGACGACGTTCCAGCCATAGCCGGCGCCCTCGGTCTCGTGGATCACCAGGGCCGCGATCGCTCCGCGCCGCGCCGCTTCCTCGAACTTGTAGGTCCAGCGCCCGTAATAGGTCATCGCCTGGCCGCCGAACCGGCCGGCGGCGGGCTCGCCCGGCTGCGCCTCGAAATCGGGATCGTTGACGAGGAACAAGGCGACCTTGCCGCGAAGATCGACGTCGCCGAAATCGTCCCACTGCCGCTCGGGCGCCGACACGCCGAATCCGACGAACACGATCGGCGCATTGTCGATGCGCGCGCTTTCGACTGCCCGAACCGTGCTCAGATAAATGTCCTGCGGAAACCGCAGCGGCACGCTCTGCCCCGCCTGGCGGATCGACAGCCTGGGTTCCCGAAGCTGCGTCCTGATCAGCGGCACCGTCTGCGTCCAGCCGCCATTCTCGCCGCCCGGCTCAAGCCCCGCCGCCTGGAACTGCTCGATCAGATATTGGACGGTCCGCTCCTCGCCCGGCGTCCCCATCGCCCGCCCTTCGAATTCGTCCGAAGCCAGGACTCGGGTGATCTCCGACATCCGCTGCGGATCGATCGGCGCGTAGCCCGCCGGCTCCCCCGGCGCCGCCGCCATCCGTTCCTCGCCGGGAGCGGTCTGACAGCCCGCGAGGGCGAGCGGGATCGATGCGAGCAAGGCGAGCAGGGGCTTCATGGCGCGCTCCTCGAGGACGCCCGATCAACGGCCGTTGCCGCGATAAGTTCGCGCGCTGCGGAGATCAGATCAAGCTGGCCTGCTGGCGGCTCCCCTCGCGCCCCGCCCGCCTGAAGGTGAGCGAGGGGTCGACGAGCGGGATGGCCGGCTTGCGGCCCTGGAACAGCTCTTCGAGAGTCAGGATCTGGAGCCGGGCGAAGCTCCGCCCGAAGCCGTCCTCGAAGCGGCCGACCGCGGCGGCCTCCCGTTCCATGACCGCGGTCGGCCGCGCCTTGGTGATGAAGATTCCGATCGGGGCGCGCTCGCGCTCCATCGTCGAATGGAGGTCGCGGATCATCTGCACGCCGACATTGTCGCCGCCCTTCACCGACACGATCGCCTTCTCGGTCCGGCGCCCATCCGGCTTGAAATAGATGATCCCGTCGATGCCGCCGTCGGCGCCCTTGCGGCGGCCTCCGAACGGCTGGGCGTCGACCATCGACACCGCCCACCACTGGAACTGATATTTGTCGCGCCGGGCGAGGTCGAGCGCCGAGGCGAGGTCCTTGGGAGTCCCCTCGACGCTGAACGCGATCCCCGGAAAGGCGTCCTTCAGCCTCTTCTCGATCAGCGAGATGCTGAGATGGGTGACGTCGATCCCGATCCACCGCCGTCCCAGCTTCTGCGCCGCATGGATCGCGGTCCCGCACCCGCAGAAGGGATCGAGCACGACATCGCCCTCGTTCGACGAGGCGGAAATGATCCGCTCGAGTAGGGCCACGGGTTTCTGGGTCGGATAGCCGAGCCGCTCCTGGGCCGATGGACTCATCTTTTGAAGGGAGGAGATGTCGAGCAGGACGTCCTGAGCAGCAATGCCTCGCGCCTCATCGAGATAGCGCTTGAGCTTTGGCATTGCTCCCGGGGTCTTCGGCCAGAAGATGCGACCTTCAGCATCGAGGCGATCGAGTTCGGCCGGCGTGTAGGCCCAATGCCGGGCTTTGGCCCGGACATCAAACCCGCGCCAAGGGTCGCCAGAAGGACCGTTCCTCGTGCCCGCCCCTGTCAGGTCGCCGGTCCAGTAGCGGCCGCGCCCGTCCCCATCATCGAACTTGAAGTATCGCTCGACATAAGCCTCGTCATAGGCCTGTCTCACCCCGGTCCAGCAGTAGGAATCCGATTTCGAATAGAACAGGATCACATCGTGGATCGGCCCCCAGCGCCTGGCCGAATTGTGTGCATGCGATCGCTTCCACACGATCTCACTGCGGAAGTTTACCGCGCCGAACACACCGTCCAGCAGCAGCTTGAGGTAATGGCTCGCGGTGGGATCGCAGTGGAGATAGAGGCTTCCGGTCGGCTTCAGCACCCGGTGAAGCTCGATCAGCCGGATCGCCATCATGGCGAGATAGGCCATCATGTCGTTCTCGCCGAGGAAGCTGCGCATCGCGTTCAAGAGGTCGAAGGCGCGCGTGTTGCCACTCCGCTCGACCAGCGCGAAGGCCTCCTCGGCGCTGTCGTTCCAGTGCCAACTATCCTCGAACGCACGGATCTGCGCATTGCCGGCGTCGGCCGCCGTGCGCAGCGCCTTGGGCGGCGCGAACAGGATGTTGTAGCTGGCGTTGGAGTTGAACGGCGGGTCGAGGTAGACGAGGTCGACGCTCTCGTCGCGGACATGCGCGCGCAGCACGTCGAGATTGTCCCCGTAATGCAGCCGGTTCATCGCCAGCGACCCCCCGGACGGGGAGCCTAGGGGCATTGATTTTGGCCGCTATCTCAAGCGGCTCGACATCGGCGCCGGATCGGATGAAAGCAGAAGCCTCGCTTGTCTCACGCGCCACGCATCCCCATCTCCGCGTCTCGCGTTGACCGCCGGCGCGTCCCCCTCTAGGCAAGAACATAGCTGGAACAGGTCGACTCATGTCGCTTACGCACATTTCCGTCCGCGGTGCCCGCGAGCACAATCTCAAGGGCGTCGATATCGACATCCCCCGCGACACCCTGACGGTCATCACCGGCCTCAGCGGCTCGGGCAAATCCAGCCTCGCCTTCGACACCATCTATGCCGAGGGCCAGCGCCGCTACGTCGAGTCGCTGAGCGCCTATGCGCGCCAGTTCCTCGAGATGATGCAGAAGCCCGACGTCGACCATATCGAGGGCCTGTCGCCGGCCATCTCGATCGAGCAGAAGACGACGAGCCGCAACCCGCGCTCGACCGTCGCGACGGTCACCGAGATCTACGATTACATGCGTCTGCTCTGGGCGCGCGTCGGAGTGCCCTATTCGCCGGTCACCGGCGAGCCGATCAGCGCCCAGACGGTCAGCCAGATGGTCGACCGCGTGATGCAGCTCCCCGAGGGCACCCGCCTCTATTTGCTCGCGCCGGTCGTTCGCGGCCGCAAGGGCGAGTATAGGAAGGAGCTCGCGCAGTGGCAGAAGGACGGCTTCACGCGGGTCCGAGTCGACGGCCAGTTCTACGACATCGAGGAAGCGCCCGCCCTCGACAAGAAGTACAGGCATGACATCGAGGTCGTGGTCGACCGAATCGTCGTCCGCTCCGGAATCGAGACCCGCCTCGCCGACTCCCTCGAGACCGCGCTGAAGCTCGCGGAAGGCCTGGTCTATCTCGACCCCGCCGACGCCGCCTCGCTAACCCCCTCCCCTTCAGGGGAGGGGCAAGGGGTGGGGAGCGGCGCAGGGGGCTCGACGCCCCCGGAGCCGCTTTCCTCTCGCCCCCACCCCAACCCCTCTCCTGAAGGGGAGGGGCTAGACACCGCTCGCACCGGCGTGGCCGCCGCCCTCAAGCAAGCCGCCGAGCGCCAGGTGCTCGCCACCAACGCCCCCGCCGGCCGGATCACCTTCAGCGAAAAGTTCGCCTGCCCGGTCAGCGGCTTCACCATCGCCGAGATCGAGCCGCGGCTGTTCTCGTTCAACGCGCCGCAGGGCGCCTGCCCGGCCTGCGATGGCCTCGGCGAGAAGCTCCTGTTCGATCCCGAGCTGGTCGTCCCCAACGAGCATCTGACGCTCAAGAAGGGCGCCATCGTCCCCTGGGCCAAGTCCAACCCGCCCAGTCCCTATTACATGCAGGTGCTCGCCAGCCTCGCCCGCGCCTACGATTTCGCGCTCGACACGCCGTGGAAGGACCTGACCGACGAGCAGCGCCGGGTCATCCTCTACGGCACCGACGGCAAGCCGGTCACCCTCACCTTCGTCGACGGCCGCAAGTCCTATGACGTCAAGAAGCCGTTCGAGGGCGTCATCGGCAATTTGAACCGCCGAATGCTCCAGACCGAGAGCGCCTGGATGCGCGAGGAGCTCAGCAAGTACCAGTCCGCGGCTCCCTGCGAGACCTGCGGCGGCGCCCGCCTCCGCCCCGAGCCCCTCGCGGTCAAGATCGCCGGCGAGGACATCTCCATGTCCACCCGCCGCTCGGTCCGCCACGCCCTGGACTGGTTCTCGACGCTCGAGGCCAAGCTCAATCCGCAGCAGAAGGAGATCGCCCGAGCGATCCTCAAGGAGATCAACGAGCGGCTCGGCTTCCTCAACAATGTCGGCCTCGATTACCTGAACCTCGACCGCACCTCCGGCACCCTGTCCGGCGGCGAATCGCAGCGAATCCGCCTCGCCTCGCAGATCGGCTCCGGCCTCTCGGGCGTCCTCTACGTCCTCGACGAGCCGTCGATCGGCCTCCACCAGAAGGACAATGACCGTCTCCTCGTGACGCTGAAGCGCCTCCGCGACCTCGGCAACACCGTGCTGGTCGTCGAGCATGACGAGGACGCGATCAAATCCGCGGATTACGTCATCGACATGGGCCCCGGCGCCGGCCTCCACGGCGGCGAGATCGTCTGCCACGGCAAGCTGGACGAGGTGCTCGCCTGCACCGACAGCCTCACCGCGGACTATCTGACCGGCCGCCGCGCCGTCCCGCTCCCGGCCAAGCGCCGCAAGGGCAACGGCCGCAAGCTCACCGTCAAGGGCGCCCGCGCCAACAACCTCAAGGACGTGACCGCGAGCATCCCCCTCGGCACCTTCACCTGCATCACCGGCGTCTCCGGCTCGGGCAAGTCGAGCTTCACCATCGACACCCTCTATGCCGGCGCGGCCCGCGCGCTGAACGGCGCCCGCGTCGTCTGCGGCCCGTGCGAAGGCATTGACGGCCTCTCCAATCTCGACAAGGTCATCGACATCGACCAGTCGCCGATCGGCCGAACCCCGCGCTCAAACCCCGCGACCTATACCGGCGCCTTCACCCAGATCCGCGACTGGTTCGCCGGCCTCCCCGAAAGCGGCGCGCGCGGCTACAAGCCGGGCCGCTTCTCGTTCAACGTCAAGGGCGGCCGCTGCGAGGCGTGCAAGGGCGACGGCCTCATCAAGATCGAGATGCACTTCCTCCCCGACGTCTACGTCACCTGCGACGTCTGCCACGGCCAGCGCTACAATCGCGAGACCCTGGAGGTGAAGTTCAAGGGCAAGAGCATCGCCGACGTTCTCGACATGACGGTCGAGGACGCCGCCGAGTTCTTCAAGGCCGTCCCGCCGATCCGCGACAAGATGCGCATGCTCGAGGAGGTCGGCCTCGGCTACATCAAGGTCGGCCAGCAGGCGACGACCCTCAGCGGCGGCGAGGCCCAGCGGGTCAAGCTCGCCAAGGAGCTGTCGCGCCGGGCCACCGGCCAGACCCTCTACATCCTCGACGAGCCCACCACCGGCTTGCACTTCGAGGACGTCCGCAAGCTCCTCGAGGTCCTCCACGCGCTGGTCGAGCAGGGCAACACCGTGGTGGTGATCGAGCACAACCTCGAAGTCATCAAGACTGCGGACTGGATCATCGACCTCGGCCCCGAAGGCGGCGACAAGGGCGGCGAGATCGTCGCCGAAGGAACGCCGGAGCAGGTGGTCCAGGAGCCGCGCTCCTACACCGGGTATTACCTAGCGCCGCTCCTCGAAGGAAAGGCTCCCCCGGTCGTGTCAGAGCCCAAGGTCAAAGCGCGGCGCGCGTCCTCGACGCGCCAGCGAGAGGCGGCGGAGTAGTGGCGCCGGTAAATACGCTTCCGCTTTGCTGGAGCAATCAATGTTCGAGCGCACTTAAGGACGATCTGCCCTCAGAGGGGGCTAATGTTATGAGCGTATCGCCTCCCGTCGGAGTCTACCTCAGAATCAAATCGAACCGGCTCACCGGCGACCATCAAATCCCACAGAGGCGCCGGAACGCGCGTGATGTGTATAAAGCTGTCTGGACAGGTCTGAGATTCTAGAAAGCCGTAGTCTTCCCGCCTCCCAATTTCCTTGAGGCATCCTATGTGTTGACCTTCCGATGAACCAGCGCCTGATGCTGGCTTTTCTCCTCGGGTAATGGCGTCTATAATTCGAAGTATTTCATCTGCAGATTCGACATCCAGGCCCCTCCGCCTCATCTCAATGAGTTGCGGAATAGCCTTCCGAAGATGTCCAAGCATTCTGTCGTCGAATAGTTCCTGCGATATGGAGCGAAGGTACTTAATTAGATCCCTTGCCGCGCTAACAGGTATCGAGGTTTCATCGCCGCTTAGCCCCCATTCTAGCTTTCTCACGAACAGCTGTATCTGAACATCAACTGCTCTGAGGTATTCATCACTCTGGCCCGGTCCAATGGCATCTAAAGCCAAGGTAATAAGTCGTTGAGAATCTTCGAAATTGCAGCGCATATATTCATTCCGAGCCGCCTCTCGCAAAACCATTGGGCGGGGATCAATTTCGAGACAATTCTCAAAATGCCTAGCTGCGCGGTCGTTGTCTAAGAGTTTCATAAATAGTGTTGCTAAGTAAAAATGTATCTGCGGCTCCTCGGCTTCAAGCCTCAAAGCTGTTTCTAAAGAGGAAACTGCCCTCGTCCAGTCATTACCAATTTCAGCTATAAATGCCTCTACTCGGTGTACCTCAAAATAAGCCGGTTCGAGAGCTTTCGCCTCTTGAAGATACTGCTCCGCAAGATCGAACTCGCCATCAAAGCCATAGGAAATCGCAGTCTTCAGACGGTTAGCTACGATCATCTCTGACCTATTTCGAACCACAAAGTTCCGCCTGCTATACCTATTAGCTTTTACGCGATTGCGCTCCGATTGATATTCTCCCTCAATACGGCGGTAGTTCTCTAGGATGCGCTCGACGACGTCCTTTCTTGGAACAATAAGACGATGAACATAGCTCCTTGAAAATGATTTTAAGGAAAACTCCTGACTGCCGTCAGGTGATACCTCCAGCTCTACTAGACCGTACCTCGTCAACTCTGCCAAGCCATCAGTAACCTGTATCGGAGAAAGGTTTGACACCGATTGTATAACACCGGGAGAGGCGATGGTCGGTAGAGCAGACAAGACGACTATAACTGCTTGGGCCTCCGGTCCTAACTTCAGAATCACATTGTCGAGGCAGAATTTTAGGGCGCTATCCGGCTCAAGCGTAATCCGTTCCGGGTCCAGACCCGACTTAACCCCAAGAACAAGCCACTTTATCAGGAGAGGTTTGAAGCTGAGTCTCTCGACAAAGCGCTCCAACGCTGTTTGCGGAAACGCCTTTAATTTCTCGACCGCATACACGTCTGCGAGACGGTTTATATATACAAGGGCGTCCTTAGGACTAAGTTCTCCAACGAGTACTGTTAAGTCGCCTCCAATGGGATGGCGAGATGTAAATACTATCTTACTCTCTCCTGGAACGTCCGACACAAGGTCCTTCAATTCAGAACCAACGATAGTTTCGTAGTTGTCGACAACTAATAAAACCCGGTTGTCCTCTAAGAACCGCATTAGACGCGTGCGCGCGTCTCCTGGCGATGCTTCGAGCATGGCTGCGGCGTCCATAATTTCGAGCGCCTCGACAGTGGCATCCTCAACCTGCGAGACACCGTTCACAATCAAATGGGACGTCTTTGCGCTGGTCCAAATTATGGCATCAAATGGATGATCTGCACTGCGTACCAAGCTGTAGAGAACCTGGAGAGTCAGCGCCGTTTTGCCGTTCCCACCCTCTCCGAGCACCGTAACAACGGGATGCCGCCCAAGGATCTTCTTTCGGAGATCTCGTTCCAACTCTGGGCGCGGAAGGAAGCCTGTGTCGTCATAATCGGGAACGGGAAGGTTGTGTAAGACCTCGCTCGCGATAGGCTCATCTAGAAACTCAATCGACCTCTCCATAAACGCTGTAGGATTCTCTGTGTACTCCGCATACCGCCTCAGGAGAGTTGACCAGTAAGCTCCCGACCTTACGAGGTTCTGCGCGAAAGAAAGGGCTAGAACCTGCTGATCTAAAGTCATTGGACGGCCATGCATCACATCATTGCGAATCCCGACCATTCGTTGAAATGGCCCGTTCAATGACCCAAAGTAAGCTCTCGATCCAGCATCCATTCGAGGCTTTAGACGCATCAGGACTGAGAACTTGTCGCCCAAGTCTAGGCCGTGAATAAGCTGAAGGTCGTCCCCAAGGTCAGTTTCGGAAGAGCGCTGCCCTAGTCTCCGCTTTGCCTTTTCGCGTTCCTCCTCCGCCAAGAAGCCATTATCAGTCGCCAGCATTCTGATGTGGCTAATCAGGTCCGCCTCTATAGCGTCGAATAAGATGAAAAGCGCTACTCGTTGGTAGGTCGACACCTTTGATACCTCTCCCCTTGGTTTACTCGGGGTGTTCCACAGAAACGCCCGGATGTGAAGCGGTCACCCTGGCGGACATCTGGAGCACAAACGTGGGGAGCGAAGAAAGGAATATAGCAGCCCGCAATCTTCGCTGTTGAGCATTCCTTGGCGTGTCGCACAGCTTTCCGTTGCTTGCACTGACCGCGTCACCCCCTCACCTCCCGCACCATCCGCTTCCGCTCCCGCTCGTCCGCATAGGCCCAGCGCACCGCGTCCACCCCCTTCGGGCACGGCGGCACTCCGCCCGGTCCCTCCGGCGGGGGCTCGTGGTCGCTGGGGCGGGCGCCGACCAGCCAGGGGGGCATGTCGCCGCCGCTGAGGCTCGTGAACGCCACGTCGTGGCGCCACGCCGCGACGAGGAGGCCGCATCCACCTGCCTTATTGTGCGGGTGTGCTGTCTTCCGGGCTCGAAATTTGGCGCCTCGCGGTAATTCCCGCATAGATGAGCAGGCCCGCGCCGAGCACGAGCACCGCCCAGCCCCACTGTAGTTGGATCGAGTTCGTCGCCATGTCGGCCAAACCACGGAAGGGATTTCCCGCAAGCTCGGTTTCCATCCGGCGTCGCATTTCGGCCATGCCATACTGGAAGCGGATGAAGGTGAAGCCTAGCATCAGGAGGGCGGCTGCTCCCGGCCAGACCACGTGCCGAACGCGACCGGTAAAGGTGAGGATAGCGGCGGCCGCCGCAAGAATGAGGATGACGACGCCGTCCCCTTTGCCATTCATGAAGTAGTTGATGTTCCCGACGATCGGCGCACTGACGATGGGCATAAACACGCCCAGGATTACGGTGACAGTGCACTTAATGCCCGTCACTCCGTCCGCCGCGTGATCCTCATCGCGCCGCGCTTCGCCTGCGCCGCAATCCGTTCCTTCACGCGCGCCAAAAGCCAGTCGGGCACGGCTCCGTAGAAGGGGCTGCCGTGTGCCAGCGGCCGTATGTCAGGACCCTTCCAGGTGAAGCGATTGACCTCGCTCGTTACGATCCAGCTCCGCTCGCGATCGAGCCCGAGGTCGCGCTTCACGACGGCAGGCAACTCGATGGCGGCCGTGCCCGTCTCGGGTGCGCTATGGGTGACCGGTGCAACGATCAGCTGCGGCCGTGGCCCTCCGACTTCTATCGCCAGCACCACCACGACCGGCCGGTGCTTCAATCCCTCTTCCTGCCCCTTCACCGCCTCGCGCGCCCACAGATAGGAATAGGAAAGGACGTCACCCGGCGTCGGGATTGGCCAGCCGTCGCCCGGCTTCCCTGGACCGCTCGCCCGGTTCGGCGTTGAGGATGGCTTCGAGCGTTTCGTCATCCAAGTCCTCGGTCCGGATCACCTGGCGGTCCCGCCGCTTCAACCGCTCATATTCTTTGAGCGATAGCATCACGACGCGCGTGCGCCCGTGCCGCTGGATTCCCACCGGCCGCTGCATCGCCTCGTCCGTGTAGAAGCCGAAGCGGCTCGCCACGTCCTTGGCCGACACTTCGAGAAGGGGTTCTGCCATAACAGCGACTCTCCAGCAAATAGCCATTTTGGCTATAGCACAGAATATAACGCAGCGGCATATTTTGTAAGCGGAGCGCTTACACACTGCCGCTTTGTCCGCATGGCCAACCGCACTGAGCTCAAACCCTTCGGGAAGCGCGGCACGGCCGCAGGAGCGGACTCGGGCAGCGCCCCAAACCGCAACCATTCCGCCCCCCAAACATTCCTCTCTCATCCCACACGGACGACAGGAGAGGGCGTATGCGTCTCGCGTTTCTGGCCACGGCCACGGCCGCCGCGGCGATGGTTGGCGGCTGCACCACCTATGACGACGGCTACCGCTATCGCGGCTACAGCGCCTACGACTATAACCGGCCCGATCCGCGCTACGGCGGCTATTATGCCGACCGCTATTATCGCCCGGGCAATCCCTATGTGTTGCGCTATAACGACCGCATCTATCGCGGCCGCGACGGCCGCTATTATTGCCGGCGCCCGGACGGCACCACCGGCCTCGTCGTCGGCGCAGCGGTCGGCGGGACGCTCGGCGCGATCATCGCTCCCGGCGGATCCGAAGTGCTCGGCGCCCTGATCGGCGGCGCGGCCGGAGCCGCCCTCGGCCGCGAGATCGAGCGCGGCGAGGTCCGCTGCCGCTGACGGGCTTACGGCAACGGCGCATCATTCCGATTACGGTGACAGTGCTAATTGTCACACCCTTACCTCCCGCGCCATCCGCTTCCGCTCCCGCTCGTCCGCATAGGCCCAGCGCGTCGCGTTCACTCCCGGCGGGCAGGGCGGCACTCCGCCCGGCCCTTCCGGCGGGGGCTCGTGGTCGCTGGGGCGGGTGCCGATCAGCCAGCGGGGCATGTCCTCGCCGCTGAGGCACAGGAAGGGGTACAACGGCCCGCTCACTGCCACGAACATCCCGCGCGCCCGGCACTTCGACGCCTTGCACCGTGCCCCGCGCCCGATCAGGCTCCACGCCCGCCCGCGCATCATCGCGATGGCCTCCAGGTCGACGTCATAGACCCGCTTGCAAGCCGGACAGGCGAACCGAACGATCGCCTCCGCCTCGATCACGACGCGCCTGCGGGCGGCCAGGGCATGTCTACAAGGGACTTGCATTTATGAACCAAATGGGTTATCGCGTGATATGGGTTATGAACCTCGGGCAGATGGGGAGGAGCGCGACTGGCTGCTCGAGTTCGAGCCGGTGCCGCGCAAGAACGTGATGACCCGCGGGTGGACGGTGAAGAAGCAGCGCGGCTTCATCGCGGCGCTTCGCGAGAGCGGGTCGGTGCGGCTTGCGACCGAGGCGGTCGGGATGGGCTATGAAGGAGTGTACAAGCTTCGCCACGCGCCGGGCGGGGCGGACTTCGCGCGGGCGTGGGACGAGGCGGTCGGGATCGCCGCGCAGCGGGTCCGCGACGTGTTCATCGACCAGAATATCCACGGCATCCCCGAGACGGTGGTGATCGGCAAGGACGTCGTCGTCGAGCGGCGGCGGTTCAACCACCGGTCGATGATGTGGGTGCTGCAGCACCATATGCCGCACCTCTATCCGGGCGGATCGACGGCCTACCGGCGCGGCTGGGGCGGGCGCGGCGTGCCAGGCCAGGAGGAGCCGGCGATCGAGGAGGTTCGCCGCGAAGTGCTCGACCGGGTCGCGGCGATCGAGCGCCACGAGATGCGGGCGATCGCCGCCGACCCCGCCAAGCGCGCCGCCTGGGAGCTGCTCAACGGGCCGCGCGACTGGGACGGCGACGGCGAGGGGTGATCGGGCTCCGGGAACCGGCGCCGGTCGGCGCAGCGCGGATTAACCCGATTTCCCCGCAACATCCTGAGCCGCCGTCCGTTTTGCCCGCGCACGAACCTTCGGAGGCAAGCATGTCCACCAATACCGACATTTCGAAACTCGACGATCTCATCCACACCGTCATCGACAGCATCAAGGGCTTCGAGAACAGCGCCGAGGACGCGCCCGACGGCCGCTTCGCGGCCTTCTTCCGCGACATGGCGCGCGAGCGCCGCGAGGTCGTCCAGACCCTCCAGGCGCACAGCCGGGCGCTCGGCGGCACCCCGACCGAGCAGGGCTCGGTCGCCGGCACGCTTCACCGCCGCTGGGAGGATCTCCGCTCGGCGCTCGGCGGCGGCAGCGACAAGGCGGTGATCGAGGAGGTCGAGCGTGGCGAGGACTATCTGAAGGAAGAGTTCGAGCGCGCGATGAACGACACCAACATCTCGGAGGAGACCCGAGCCGTCATCCGCAGCTGCTACGACTCGGTGCGCCGCGGCCACGACACCGCCCGCGATCTGAAGCGCCAGTTCGAAGGCGCGATGTGACCTGGGTCGGGGCGCGGCTCATCCCCGCGCCCCGATCGCCCGGGTTTCCGGGCTTTTCCGCTCATTCGGCCGCCTTGATCGAGGTCAAGCCGGACCTAAGGCACATCTGCTATAACCGTCCCATCGCCGGTCACCTTCTCGTGAGCATATCGGCGCCTGAGAGACAGGGCGGACGCTTGTTCCCGCCATCGTTCGTGCTCCCGCTTGCAATGTCGGAGCCGAATCCATGGACCTCACTTATTACCGGGAACGCGAGAAGCAGGAACGCGCCTTCGCCGCCCAGGCCTTGAGCCCGGGCGCCCGCCAGGCCCATCTCGACCTCGCCGAACGCTATCGCGCCGTCATCGAGGCGCATGAGCAGCTCGAGCAGCTCGGCGAGATCCGGCCCAGCACCGCCGCCTAGCGCCGCGCGATCAGCCGCCGAACCGCGGCGATATGGTGCCCTTCGGCGCCATATTGCCGCTCCAGGTCCGTCAGCACCGCGCCCAGCTCGCGCTCGCTCAGATGCTCCACTCCGATGAACTCGTTGCGGGCGCCCTCGACCGCCCGGATCAGCTCGTCGAGCTTGGCCTGAAGCGCGCTCGCGTCGCGGTTCTGGGCGCTCTGGATGAGGAACACCATCAGGAAGGTGACGATGGTGGTGCCGGTGTTGATCACCAGCTGCCAGGTGTCCGACCAGGCGAAGACCGGCCCGCTCACCCCCCAGATGATCACGATCGCAAGCGCCAGCACGAAGGCGAGTGGCTGCCCCGCCGCGCGTGCCACCCTCGCTCCCACCGTCTCGAACAGCCTGTCCATGCCCGCCTCCCTCGTCGCCTCGCGAGACTAGCGCATCGTCCCCCAAGGCAGAAAGGCCGCCCGGTCGCCCGGACGGCCTCCTGGTGCAGCTGCGGCGCGGCCTAGCGCTGCGATTCGTTCGACTGGCCGCCCATCTGGCCGCCGCTCAGCCTGTCGCTGTCCTGCTGGCGTGCGCGGTCCTGGTCGTCCTGCTGCTCCTGCTGGCGATTCTGGTCCATGCCGCCGCCCTGCTGGCGGTTGCGGTCCTGGTCCTGCTGTTGCTGCTGCTGGCGCTGGCGATCCTGGTCGCCCTGCTGGCGGTTGTTGTCCTGGTTGTTCATTTCAGGCTCCCATTGGTTGAAGCCCCCCCATGCCCGCCTTGGCGGGTCTGCAGTATCAACGGTCCGGCCTGGGCGCCGTTCCGGCTTCCGGCGCGCGCCATCTTCCGCCTGCCGCATTGCAACCGATGGCCCGCCGCATCGGTTCGGACTGCACCACTCATCACCAGCAGGAGGGCAATATGATCACCCGCACCGCCACCGCGCGCTACGAAGGGCTCGGCAAGGCCGGTAAGGGCCGGGTCTCGACCGGTTCCGGAGTGCTCGCCGACCAGGGCTACAGCTTCGGCACCCGCTTCGAGGGCGAGCCCGGCACCAATCCCGAGGAGCTCATCGCCGCCGCCCACGCGGCCTGCTTCACCATGGCGCTGTCCTTCGCGCTGGCCAAGGAAGGCTTCACCGACGGGACTCTCGAGACCAGCGCCAAGGTGCGACTCGAGCCGGAAGGCGAGGGATTCAAGGTCAGCCGCTCCGACCTCACCCTGCGCGCCAACGTCCCCGGGATCGACGAAGCGCGCTTCCGTGACGTCGCCGAAGGAGCCAAGGCCAATTGCCCGATCTCCAAATTGCTCAATGCCGAGATCGGCCTCGACTACAGCCTGAGCAGCTAGCGCCGGCTGTCGCCGCCGGGGCTCGCCGCGCCGCCCGGGCCGGTGCCGCCATGCTGGCCCGAAGGCCCGCCGCCGCCGGTTTCGCCGCGATCCGGAGCGGTCCCGGAACCGGTCATCGCTCGTCCGGCGCCTTCTCCCAGAGTCTCGCCCATCGTCGGGGCCGAGGCGCCGTCTTCGGACTCGCCGGGAGCCTTGTCGTTGTCGGTTCGGGTGTCGGCCATGCGAATCACCGTCGTTGCGACGGGTCAACGCGGCTCGGCCGCTCTCGTTCAGACCGCCGCCCGCCCACGCCGAGCGGGCGGCGGATCCCAGGTCAGGCCGTGACGGTCGTCTCGCGGTGCATGAAGCCGAAATAGGCGGCGACGATCGCCAGCACAGCATGAAGCCACACGTCGTTGCCGTGCAGCGGCACGAGGCCGAACAGGGTGTTGGTCTGCGGCAGAAGGCCGAGCACGGTGAGAAGCGCGTAGATCACCGCGACGGCGCGGAAATAGCCGATCGAACCGCCGACCGAGCGATAGGCGGCGAGGCCCCACAGTCCGAACAGGATGTGAACCACATTGTGCAGAAGGTTCACCGGGAACAGCCCCAGCAACATGGCCGAGTTCTGGGTCATGGTGAGACCCTCGTGAGTCGCGGGCTCGGCCGTTGCCGGCACGAAGCCGAGAATGCCGACGGCGAGGAATACGATTCCGAACAGAAGTGCGACAGTACGAACCATGGCAAAACCTCCCCTAACAGGCTTCCAGAGTACGCCAGCCCGCGTGCACTTCTGCGGGCGATGGGCGGAGCCTAGTCGTTGTGGAACCGCAATGGAAGTAGCGCGCTTCGGGGCGTTCCGGCGCGGGCCTATTCCATGAAGGGCGGGTTGGGGATGGCCCTCGTGCCGGCGTGGAGCAGGTCGGACCAGCGTTTCGACACGTCGTTGAAATAGGCATCGTCGCGCTCGACCCGGTGCGTGAGGATCGGCCGCTTGCGGTCGCTCGGCATGACCATCAGGTCGATCGGCCGTGCCACCCCCAGGTTCGACGCCATCGCCGCGTCGAACGACAGGAAGCCGCATTTCACCGCGTCGGCGAGCGGCGTGTCGGCGCGCACCTCGCGGTCGAGGATCGGCCGGCCATATTTGGTCTCGCCGATCTGGAAGAAGGGCACTTCCGGCTTGCACTGGATGAAGTTGCCGGCGTCGTACATCAGGAACAAGGCAGGGGGTTGCTTGCCGATTCGGCCGCCGAGCAGGATCGCCGAGCTCGCCGATATGTTGAGGCTCTCGAGCGCTCTTCCGACGCTTCGGCCGGCGATCTGGATCGCCTCCCCGACCAGCTGGGCGGCACGGAACATGGTGCCGCAATCCTCGAGTGCGCGCCTGAGGCCGCCCTCCGGCCCCTCCGCGGGTAGGCCTTCGCGGATCAGGGTCATCACCGTCTGGGTGATCGACAGATTGCCCGCGGTGCAGGCGTAGATGGTCCGGTCGGGCCCCTCGGCGAGCAGGTGGAGCTTGCGGTACATCGAGAAATTGTCGACGCCCGCATTGGTGCGGGTGTCGGCCATCATGATCAGCCCATCGTCGAGCAGCATCCCCAGGCAATAGGTCATCCCGATTTCCCCTCGGTCCCTCCAGGAGTCGTTGCTGCGCTTCTCGCAATGACGGGCGCGAAAGTCACGACTGGCTCTGCCGCTGCTGCTGGCGGCGGCCGACCTCCTTCACCTCCACCTCGACGCTGAGCGACTGGTCGCCGCCGCCGGCGACTTGGCCGGAGAAGGGCGCGGCGTCGCGATAGTCGAGGCCGCAGGCGACCCGGACATAGGCCGCGTCCGTCGCGATTCCGTGGGTCGGATCGAAGCCGATCCAGCCGAGGTCGCGGTCCCATGCCTCGGCCCAGGCATGGGTGGCCGGCTGACGCTCGCCGTCGCGGCGGAAGAGGTGGCCGGACACGTAGCGCGCGGGGATGCCGAGCGCGCGGGCGACGGCGATGAAGATGTGGGCGAAGTCCTGGCACACGCCATGGCCCGCCTCGAACGCCTCGTCGGCCTTGGTGTCGAGCCCCGTCGCCTCCGCGTCGAAGCGCATGCGCAGGTACAGCCGCTCGTTGAGATGGTGGAGGCGCGTGCGCGCGTCGACATCGTGCCTGCTCAGCGCATGGATGAGCGGCTCGAGCGGCTGCCCCGCCCCAGTCAGCTCGGTCGGGCGCAGGAAGACCTCCGGCGGCAGGTCGAAGGGCACTCGGCCGACCACGCCGGCGCGGTCCTCGGTCAGCACGCGCCCGGTGACCCGGACCTCGAGCCCGCCGGGCGGCCGGTCCATGTAGAGCATGTGGACGATGTTGCCGTAGCCGTCGCGATGCTCGCGAAGGCGCGCGTCGCTGTCGACGTCGATTCGCCAGTCGAGCACATTCTGCCCGGCGAAGCTGTGCGGCGTCACGCGCAGCAGCTGGACCAGCCGCGCCGCCGGCTCGGCATAATGATAGATCGTGGTGTAGCGGATCGCGAGCTGCATCAGGCGAACCGGAACTGGTGGGCGATGGCGGCGCCCAGCGCGTTGTTCTCGCGCACGAACTGCTGGAGCGATTCGTGCAGGCCGCGCTGGAACAGGGCGTCGATGCTGTCGCCCTCGATCGCGGTCAGCCGTTGCCGCGCCAGCCGGTCGGCCTCGCCCTGGCGGCCGGTGCGGGCGCCGAACTCGGCGAGCAGCTCGACCGTCTCGGCGGCACAGAAGTGGAGCGAGCGCGGCAATTCGCGGCGCAGCACGAGCAGGTCGGCGACCCACCAGGGCTGAAGCCCCTGCGGGTAGAGCAAGCGGTAGGCGCGGCGGGCGGAGACGATCTGGAGGATCGTGTCCCACTGGTCGCGGTCGAGCACGCCGCCGACCGGCTCCCCCTCGGGCAGCAGCAGATAATATTTGACGTCGAGCAGTCGGGCGCTGTTGTCGGCGCGCTCGATCAGCGAGCCGAGGCGGATGAACCAGAAGGCCTCGGCGCGAAGCATCCGGGCGAGCGCGCCCTCGAAGCCGCGCGCCTCGGCCTTCAGCGCGTCGACCAGCGACAGGGTGGCCTGGGTGCCGCCCGGGCTGGCGCGGCCGCGGATCAGCAGCCAGGCGCGGTTGATCGCTCCCCAGGCCTCGCTCGACAGCGCGTTGCGCGCGGCGCGCGCATTGTCGCGGGCGCAGGCCAGGCAGGAGCGCACCGAGCCCGGATTGTCGTCGCTGAGCATCAGGTAGCGGCGCGCTGCGAACGGGCCGAAATTCTCCTGGGTCGCCTCGAAGCCGGGCATTGCCCCGACCACCGCCAGCGCGCTTCGCCAGGTCTGGTCGCTTTCGGCGCGGGTGCCGATCGAATCGAGGCGGATCGTCGCCTCGACCAGGCTTGCGGTGAATTCGGCGCGCTCCATGTAGCGGCCGATCCAGAACAGGTTGGCGGCGGTGCGCGACAGCATCAGGACGCTCCTCCCGGCTGCCCGTCGGCGAGGATGAAGCTGTCCTTGGTGCCGCCGCCCTGGCTGGAGTTGACCACCAGCGATCCCTCCCGCAACGCCACCCGGGTGAGGCCGCCGGGCACCGTCACGACCCGATCCGGCCCGCTCAGAACGAACGGGCGAAAGTCGACGTGGCGCGGGACGATGCCCTTGGCGGTGATCGTTGGGACCGTCGACAATGCCAGCGTCGGCTGGGCGATGTAGCGATGCGGCTCGGCTTTCAGGACCGCGCGGAAGTCCTCGATCTGCTTGCTGGTCGAGGTCGGCCCGACCAGCATGCCGTAGCCGCCCGAGCCGTCGACCAGCTTCACGACCAGCTCGGGCAAATGGTCGAGCACATAGTTGAGCGACGCCGGATCGCGGCAGCACCAGGTCTCGACGTTCGGTAGCTTGACGTCCTCGCCGGAATAATAGCGGACGATCTGCGGCATGTAGGAATAGACCGCCTTGTCGTCGGCGATGCCGGTCCCGGGCGCGTTGGCGATGGTGACGTTGCCGGCGAGATAGGCGGCGAGCAGCCCCGGCACGCCCAGAATCGAATCGGGGCGGAAGACGAGCGGATCGAGGAAGGCGTCGTCGACCCGGCGGTAGATGACGTCGACCCGCACCCGCCCTTCGGTGGTGAGCATCCACACCACGTCGTCGTCGACCTCGAGGTCGCGGCCCTCGACCAGCTCGATGCCCATCGTGTCGGCGAGGAAGCTGTGCTCGTAGAAGGCCGAATTGTGATGTCCGGGGGTGAGCAGCACGCACACCGGCTCGCGTTCGCCGTGCGGCGCCGCCGCGACCAGGATGTCGCGCAGCAGCTCCGGATAGGAATCGACCGGCTCGACCGCGAAGATGTCGAACAATTCGGGGCAGAGGCGAAGCATCGCCTCGCGATTCTCGAGCATGTAGGAAACGCCCGACGGCGTTCGGGCATTGTCCTCCAGCACGTAGAATTCGTCGGGCCCGGTGCGCACGATGTCGATGCCGCAGATATGGGCATAGATTCCGTGCGGCGGCCGGGCCCCGGCGACTCCGGCGCAGAATTGCGGATTGGCGAGCACGACGTCGGCCGGGATCACGCAGTCGGCGATGATTCGGCGGGCGCCGTAAATGTCGTCGACGAAGGCGTTGATCGCCCGCACCCTTTGCTCGAGCCCGGCCGACAGCCGCCGCCATTCGGCCGCCGAGAAGATGCGCGGGATGATGTCGAACGGGATGATGCGCTCGGCGGCTTCCTCGTCGCCATAGACGTTGAAGGTGATGCCCATCTGGCGAAAGGCGGCCTCGGCGATCTGCTGGCGCCGGTCGAGCTCCGCGGGCGGCGTGGTCTTGAGCCAGCCGGCGAGCGCCTCGAAGCCTTCGCGCGCCGTCGCGTTGCGGCGGCCCGCGCCCCACAGCTCGTCGAACGCCGCGCCTGCCATCGCCCCTCGCTCGGTCGGTCCAGGACGGACCGCATCCGTTACAATGCCTGAACGCGGCAAAAAGCCCAAATGGCGACAAGGTTGCGTCGCCGGGCCATTCACCCGCCGTTCACGCGCCGATCCGCTCAATCAGGCTCCTCTTCGACAGGCTCAGGACATGTCTTGGCC
The DNA here is from genome assembly GCA_023417515.1 of Pseudomonadota bacterium. Taxonomy (GTDB): domain Bacteria; phylum Pseudomonadota; class Alphaproteobacteria; order Sphingomonadales; family Sphingomonadaceae; genus Allosphingosinicella. The sequence continues at coordinate 36,814 of JAEZFL010000069.1, forward strand.
TCCCCCCAAGCACCCGCTAAGAAGCCCGCCATGCTGAAGAACAACCGTCCGCTGCTTGCCCTCGCGCTCGGCGCCGCCATCATCCCGCTTGCCGGCTGCGCCAGCGGGTTTGCGAGCTCGCGCTCGGATACCCGCTACGTCGCGCGCGACGTCAACACGCTCTACAACGCGGCCTACGACCGGCTGCGCGACGGCGACTATCAGGCGGCGGCGGCGATCTTCGACGAGGTCGAGCGCCAGCATCCCTATTCGATCTGGGCGCGGCGGGCTCAGCTGATGAGCGCCTTCTCTTATTATGCGACGCGCGATTACCAGAAGTCGATCGACGCCTCGCGCCGATTCCTGGCCATCCACCCCGGCAACCGCTCGGCGCCCTACGCCCTCTATCTGATCGCGCTCAGCCAATATGAGCAGATCAGCGACGTGACGCGCGACCAGGGCGTGACCCAGCAGGCACTGGCCTCGCTCGGCGAGCTCATCCGCCGCTATCCCAACTCGCCTTATGCCGACGACGCTCGGCTCAAGGTCGACCTCGTCCGCGACCATCTCGCCGGCAAGGAAATGGAGGTCGGTCGTTTCTATCAGCGCCGCCGCCAGTGGCTCGCCTCGGTCCACCGCTTCCGCAACGTCGTCGACAATTACCAGACGACGACTCACGTGCCCGAGGCGCTGATGCGCCTCACCGAATCATATGTCGCGCTCGGCATCCCGATCGAGGCGCAGCGCGCCGCCGCGGTGCTCGGCGCCAACTATCCGTCGACCCCCTGGTATCGGCGCGCCTACGCGCTGATGCAGGATTATCCCAACATGCGGCCGCTGCGCGCCGAGCCGGTGCCGACTCCGACCCCCGCCGCCGCGGCGACCAACGAGCCGCCGCAGCAGCCGCAGGGCGCGCCGCCGACGCCGGAGGTCACCACCCCGACCGAGCCCGCGCCCAATCCCAACCCGGGCAACTGAGGCGGTTCCCCGCGCCCGCGAAGTTGAATTAAGAGGGCGGTGAATGCTGACCGCTCTCGCCATCCGCGACGTCGTGTTGATCGAGACGCTGGACCTGGAGTTCGGCGACGGGCTCGGCGTGCTCACCGGCGAGACCGGGGCGGGTAAGTCGATCCTGCTCGACGCTCTCGGTCTGGCGCTTGGCGTGCGCGCCGACAGCTCCCTGGTGCGCAGCGGACAGGCGCAGGCCGCGGTCACCGTCACGTTCGAGGTGGCGCGCGATCACCCGGTCCATGCCTTGCTCGATGAGAACGGCCTCGCCGGCGAGCCGGGCGAGCCAATCGTTATCCGCCGCCTCGTCAAGGCCGACGGCGGCAGCCGCGCTTTCGTCAACGACCAGCCGGTCTCCGCCGGCCTGCTGCGCGAGCTCGGCCCGACTCTGGTCGAGATCCACGGCCAGCATGACGATCGCGGCCTCCTCAATCCGCGCGGTCATCGCGCCCTTCTCGACGCGTTCGGCGGCATCGACACCGGCGCGGCGGCCGACGCCTGGGCCCGCCTGCGCGCGGACGAGGCGGCGTTGAAGGAAGCGCGCACGGCGGTCGAGGCGGCCGAGCGCGACCGCGAATGGCTCGAACATGCCGTCGCCGAGCTCGATCGGCTCGCGCCGAGCGAGGGGGAGGAAGCCCATCTCGCCGAGCTGCGCGCCTCGATGCAGACCGGCGCCCGCCTCGGCGAGGAGCTGGCGGCGGTCGAGGCCCTGCTCGGCGGCTCCGACGGCGGCCTCGCCCAGCTTCGCCAGGCCTCGCGCCGGCTCGACCGAATGGCGCCCGAGCACGAGCAGCTTGCGAATGCGCTCGCGGCATTGGACCGCGCGGTGATCGAGGCGAGCGAGGCCGAGGACGCGCTCGAGCGGGCGCGCGAGGCGCTGTCCTTCGATCCGGCGCGGCTGGAGGACGCCGAGGCGCGGCTGTTCGACATTCGCGCCGCTGCCCGCAAGCACCGCGTCGAGCCGGACATGCTGCCCGCCTTGCTGGCGGACCTGCGCGAGCGGCTTCACGCGGTGGAGGCCGGCGGCGAGCGTCTGCACGAGCTGGAGCGGGCCGTCGAGGCCGAGCAAAGGACTTATGACGCGGCCGCCGACGCCCTGAGCGCGGCGCGGCGCGGCGCGGCGGAGCGCCTCGATGCCGCGGTCGCGACCGAGCTCGAGCCCTTGAAGCTCGACGCTGCGCGTTTCCGCACGATGCTTGCGCCGGCCGAACCGGGCGCCGCCGGCCGCGACCGGGTCGAGTTCGAGATCTCGACCAATCCCGGCGCCCCGTTCGGCGGCCTGGCGAAGATCGCCAGCGGCGGCGAGCTGTCGCGCTTCATTCTCGCCTTGAAGGTGGCGCTGGCGGAATCGGGCGGGGCGACCACGATGATCTTCGACGAGATCGACCGCGGCGTCGGCGGCGCCGTTGCAAGCGCGATCGGCGAACGTCTCCACCGCCTCGCGACGCGCAGCCAGGTCCTCGTCGTTACCCACTCGCCCCAGGTCGCCGCCCGAGGCCGCGCCCACCTGCTCATCGAAAAGAGCCACGACGGTATCGTCACCCGCACCAGCGTCCACGCGCTCGACGAGGATCGCCGCCGCGAGGAGATCGCCCGAATGCTCTCGGGCGCCGAAATCACCGACGAAGCCCGGGCGCAGGCGGACAGGCTGCTGGAGGCGGCGTAAGCCAGATGGAGACCGTGACCTTGTGGCGGCCGGTGGGGCCGGAGGAGCTGGAGCTGATCCGGGCTTCGGGCATGCGCGCCTTCCCGCCGCGCCTGCCGGAACAGCCGATCTTCTACCCGGTGCTCAGCGAGGATTATGCCGTGAAGATCGCGCGCGACTGGAACGTGCCGGCGAGCGGCGCCGGCTACGTCACCCGCTTCGAGGTGCGAAAGGACGATCTCGATAATTTTGAGGTGCAGGTGGCCGGCGGCCGGGCGCACGCCGAATACTGGATACCGGCCGAGGATATGGACGCGTTCAACGCTGCAATCGTGGGAGAGATCGAAGTGGTGGTGGAGTTCGGGCGTGACTGACGAACAAGCCGCCGCCGAGCTCGAATTCCTGGCCAAAGAAATCGAGCGCCACAACCGGCTCTATCACTCCGAGGACGCGCCGGAGATTTCGGACGCGGATTATGACGCTCTGGTCCGCCGCAACAATGAACTGGAGCGGGCATTCCCGCACCTCGTGCGCGCGGATTCGCCGTCGCGGCAGGTCGGCGCGGCGCCGGCGGCGCATCTGTCCAAGGTTCGGCACGCGCTGCCGATGCTCAGCCTCGACAACGCCTTCGCCGACGAGGATGTCGCCGATTTCGTGGACCGGGTGCGGCGCTATCTGAACCTGGCGGCCGGCGCCGAAATTGCCCTTACCGCGGAGCCGAAAATCGACGGCCTGTCCTGCTCGCTTCGCTACGAGAGAGGCGCGCTGGTCCTCGCGGCCACGCGCGGCGATGGCACCACCGGCGAGGTGGTGACCGACAATGTCCGGACCATCCCGGACGTGCCGCAGCGCCTCGCCGGCGACGCACCCGACATCTTCGAGGTGCGCGGCGAGGTCTATATGTCGAAGGCGGAGTTCGCGGCCCTCAACGCCCGGCTGCTCGCCGAGGCGGACGACCCCGACAAAGCCCGCCAGTTCGCCAATCCGCGCAACGCCGCCGCCGGCTCGCTCCGCCAGAAGGACGCGGCGGTAACCGCATCCCGGCCTTTGCGCTTCTATGCCCATGGCTGGGGCCAGGTGTCGGCGCTCCCCGCCGACACGCAGCTCGGCGTGATGCAGGCGATCGCGGCCTGGGGCCTGCCGATCACACAGGATCTCGGCCGCTTCACCGACCTCGACGCCCTGCTCGCCCATTATCGCGCAATCGAGGCGAAGCGCGCCGACCTCCCGTTCGACATCGACGGCGTCGTCTACAAGGTCGACCGGCTCGACTGGCAGCAGCGGCTCGGCTTCGTCGCCCGCGCCCCGCGCTGGGCGATCGCGCACAAATTCCCGGCCGAGAAGGCCGAGACCGAGCTCGTCGCCATCGACATCCAGGTCGGCCGCACCGGCAAGCTCACCCCGGTCGCCCGGCTGAAGCCGGTCAGCGTCGGCGGGGTCACCGTCACCAACGCCACCCTCCACAACAAGGACGAGATCGAGCGGCTGGGCGTGCGCGTCGGCGACCGGGTGCTCATCCAGCGCGCCGGCGACGTCATCCCGCAGGTGCTCGAGAACCGCTCGCCCGAAGCGGAGCGGCCGGCCTACGTCTTTCCGACCGAATGCCCCGAATGCGGCTCCGAGGCGGTGCGCGAGGAAGGCGAGGTCGACGTGCGCTGCACCGGCGGCCTGATCTGCCCGGCCCAGCGAGTCGAGCGGCTGCGCCACTTCGTCAGCCGCCACGCGCTCGACATCGAGGGGCTCGGAATCACCCATATCGAAAGCTTCTTCCGCGACGGCCTCCTCCAGTCGCCCGCCGACATCTTCAAGCTCACCAAGGAGAAGCTGCTCAGCCGCGAACGCTGGGCCGAGATCTCCGCTCAGAATCTCATCGCCGCGATCGACGCCAGGCGGAACCCGCCGCTCGACCGCTTCCTCTACGCGCTCGGCATCCGCCATGTCGGCGAGGTCACCGCCCGCGACCTGGCGCGCCGCTATCGCAGCTGGGATGGGTTCATCGCGACGATCGACTCGGCGCTCGCCATCCGAAGCGGGATGAAGCCGGCAATCGGCGAGGAGGAGCGCAAGTTCCTGCAACGCCGCAACAAGGCGATGGTCGAGGCGGTGGCGACGCCCAATATCGGCCCCGAGGTCGCCAATGCGATCCTCGATTTCTTCGAGGAGCCGCACAATCGCGAGGTGGTCGAGGACATCCTCGCCTCGGGCGTCGAGATCGCGGACGTCGTCCACGAGGTCCGCCAATCGCCCGTGACCGGCAAGACGATCGTGTTCACCGGCAGCCTCGAGGCGCTGTCGCGCGACGAGGCCAAGGCGCAGGCCGAGGCGCTCGGCGCCAAGGCCGCCGGAGATGTCTCCAGGAAGACCGATCTCGTCGTCGCCGGCCCCGGTGCCGGCTCCAAGCTCAAGAAGGCCGCCGACCTCGGCATCGAAGTGATCGACGAAGCGGCCTGGCTGGAGATCGTGCGCGCTGCCGGGCGCTAGCCGCTCCACGCCTCGTCAGCCCGGACTTGATCCGGGGTTTACCTTCCGTTCGCGCAGCGTTCGCTGAAGAAGGCAGATGCCGGATCAGGTCCGGCATGACGATTGGGTTACTTCCTGTTATCCTCCGCGCCGACAAAGGAGACTCCCGATGAAGATCGCCCTCTTGGCCGCCCTTGCGCTGCCGATCGCAGGCGCCGCCCAAACCCCTGATCCGGAGGCCGGGGCACCGCCCGCATTTTCCGATCCCGAGCGCGCGGCGCGCAACATGCTGGACGAGCCCAGGCCCGGCTGCACGCCGATCGTCGTTCAGGTCGCGGGCGAGGATCGTGAGAGTCGCGGTACTCGGCTGGACCAGCAGCCGCCGGCGCGGTTGCTTTACGCGGTCGATCGCCAGGTGGACGGCTGCCGCGAGGTGACGTTCGTCAACGACGAGCGCATCGGCGCGGAGCCGCTTGCGCCCGAGGCGGAGCCCGCGCCGCGCTAGCCTAGCGCGGCCGGCGAAGCACCAGGGTCGGCCAATCCCCGCGCGCGATCGTGAAGCGCATGCGCAGGCCCTCGCGCCGGTAGGCGGTTTGCACCCGCGCCGCCTGGCTGGTGAGCAGCCCGGCGAGGATCAGGTGCCCGCCCGGCGCCAGCGCGGCCGACAGGGAGGGCGCGAGGCCGATCAGCGGCCCCGCCAGGATATTGGCGACGATCAGGTCGTAAGGCGCGCGGGCCTTCAGCCGCGGATGATCCAGCCCCGGCGCGGTCACCGTGTCGAGCGCGCCCGGCACCCGGCCGAGCCGCACCGCGTTGATCGCCGCATTGTCGCGGGTGACCTCGACCGCCACCGGGTCGATGTCCGACGCCGTCGCCCGCGCGCCCGGCCACAGCCGCAGCCCGGCAAAGGCGAGAAGGCCGGTGCCGGTGCCGACGTCGACGAGATTGCGCGAAATGAAGCCTTGCCGCTTCAGCCGGTCGAGCGCGATCAGGCAGCCGGTGGTGGTCTCGTGCTGGCCGGTGCCGAAGGCGCGGCCGGCGTCGATCTCGAGTGCCACCGCGCCCGGAGGAGTCGTGCCGCGATGCGCCGGCGTGTGGACATAGAAGCGCCCGGCCTGGATCGGCTCGAGGCCCTGCTGGCTCAGCGTCACCCAGTCCTGGTCGGCGAGCTCCTCGATGACAGGCTTCGCGCCCGCCGCACTCGGCACCAGCGCCTGAAGCGCGGCGATCTCGGCCTTGCCCGGCTTCGCCTCGAAATAGGCGTCGAGCCGCCAGCTCTCCTCGGTTTCCTCGCTGGTCATCAAGGTCGGCGGCTCGTCCATCAGCGCGAGCGGGCTGATGTCGCCGCCAAGCTGCTCCGCCTCGGCCTTGGTGCAGGGAAGAGTGAGCTTCCAGGTCATGTGGACAATCCTCCCTGTCCGCGAAGCGGATGGGGGGGAGAACCATGCGAAGCATGGTGGAGGGGCTGGTCAGGCCCCCGCTTCGACGGGCCCCCCCACCCCCCCCGGGCGGGCGCCGCCCCCACCCCCCCAACCGG
>JAEZFL010000027.1 GCA_023417515.1 Pseudomonadota bacterium
ATGCCGCCCTCGTCTATCGCCGCGGTCGTTCCTCTTGTTCGGCGAGACTGCTTTGCGCCCATTTGTGCCAATCAGGCCAAACGCTTTCGGACCGCAGAGCGGACATCCATTGGCGGTTGTGGTTGGACGAGCGACGGCGGGAAGCGCTTGCGAGACAACCGGTGCCCGTTCAGCGCGGCCGCGCCTGGTGGTTCCATTCGACGTCGATCGTGACCAGCTGGTTGAGCTGTGCCCGGGCGACATGGCTTGAGTCGCCGGCGCCGACGTCGATCTCCAGGGCGGGTTCGTTCATGCCCCGGCCCGCCAGCGGAAATCCGGTCTCGGCGTCGACGACAGCGGCACGCACCGCATAGCGTCCGGGCATGAGCGGCAGATGCGGCACGGTGCAGCTGAAATGCGTCTCCCCCGCCGCCACGTCATGGACTTTCGGATCGGCTTCGCAGGTGATGCAGACCCATTGATCGGCGGACCAGATCGTCACCAGCCACCTCACCTGGAGCGGGCGGTCGGCATGCACCGCCATGGCAAGGCGCATCGGCGCGCCGGTGCGCAGTCGGCCGCCGGCGGAAGCGTCGGCGCGCAGGGACGTGATCTTAAGCGGGCCCGCCGCCGCAATCATCGGAGGAGCCGCGGCCGGCCGCCGCTTCTGGGCGTCCATCATCCGCACCAGCGCCTCGTCGGTGTCGCCGTCGAAGATGAGACGGCCCTGGTCGAGCAGGATCGCGCGCGGGCAGATCGCGCGGACCTGGAATGCGCTGTGAGAGACGAACAGGACCGCGCCGCCGTCCCGCGCGTAGCTGAGAATGCGGCCCGCGCATTTGCGCTGGAAGGCCTGGTCGCCGACCGCGAGGGCCTCGTCGACGATCAGCAGATCGGGATCGAGCTCGGTCGAGACGGCGAAGCTGAGCCGCGCCTTCATGCCGGCGCTATAAGATTGCAGCGGCGTGTCGATGAACGCCTCGAGCTCGCTGAACTCGATCGCCCGGGCGACCAGGCGCCGCGCCTCCGGGCCGGTACGGCCGGCCAGAGCCGCCCTCAGCTCGACATTCTCGCGGCCGGTGAGCAGCGGGCTGAAGCCGGTGCCGAGCTCGATCAGCGCCTCGGTGGACCCGGCGATCCGGATGGTGCCCGCATCCGGCTTGAGCAGGCCGGCGATCAGCTTGAGCAGGCTGGTCTTGCCGGCACCGTTGCCGCCGAGCACCGCCAGCGCCTCGCCGCGGCGCAGCTCGAACGAGACATCGTCGAGCACCAGAAACTCGTCGCGCCGCAGGGCGACGCCCTTGCCGGGACGGGCGAGAAGCTCACGCGACAGGCCCGCCAGGCCGTAGAGCAAAGCGCGCCGCAGGTTGCGGGAATATTTCTTCGACACCCCCTCGACGCGAAGCACCGGCGCGCGGTCGGAAACCGGCGAGACGGCGAATCCTGTCCTGGTCCCAGGCGCGTTCACGGCGAACCCAGGGCGACGAGGCAGCGCGCCGGCGTCAGGGCGCTGGGCGTGGCGAACCAGGACAAAGCGTCGAGCGGCTCGATCGGGCGAAGACAGGGCGAGGCGTCCAGCAAGGCCTCCACCGCGATCGGAATGGCGCGGCGGGCGAGCGCCGCGCCGATGCAGTGGTGGGCGCCGCCGCCGAACGACAGATGGCGATTGGGCTGCCTGTCGAGGCGCATCTCGGCCGGCGCTTCGAACGCGCCCGGGTCGCGATTGGCGGCGGTCAGGCAAAGCTGGACCGTGGCGCCCGCGGGGATCACGCGTCCGCCCAGCTCGACGGCGGATCGGGCCCGGCGCGGCAGCAGATGCTCGGGCGGCGCCAGACGCATCGATTCCTCGACGAACGGGGCGATCAGCTCACGGCGGCCGCGCAGCAGGTCCGCCAGCTGCGGATCGCGCAGAACGGCCAGGCCGCAGCCGGTGATGACCCGCTCAGTCGTGGTGATCGAGGCCAGCCACAGGAAACGGACGACGCTGCGGATCTCGGCATTGCCAAGCTCGCGCGCCGCGTCCCCGGCCAGCTGTCGGTACAGCTCGGCCCGGTCGGCCAGGCGGTCCAGCTCCGCGGTCAGGGCGCCGAGCGAATCCGGCTCTCCCTTGACTCGGTCGGCGGCCGCGACGACCTCCGCGACGGTCGCTTCGTCGAAGCCGATCAGCCGGGCCGCGACGGCACGGGAAAATGGCGCCGCATAGTCGCCGACCAGATCGAATTGTCGGCGGAGCAGGCCCTGTGCGACGGGGCGGACGTCGGCGATGATCCCGCCGAGCCGGTCGGGACCGAACAGGCGGCTGACCGTCCGGCGGACGCGCGCATGGCGTGGCGGATCGGCTCCGATCAACACCGCATCGACGGCTTGGTAGGGCTCGTTCGAATAGAGTTTCGGCTGCGCGAAGACGGCCTTGACCTCTTCATGGCCGAGGACGAGCCACCAATCGTGGCGCGGCAGGTAATGGACCGAGCCGCTGCGTCTCAGCGCCTCATAGGCGGGCAGGGGATCGAAGCGGATAAGGTCATCGGCGAGGTCGAGAGTCTCCGCCTTCACGGATGAAGGGGATCGGTCCGGCACGCGCCGGTGGCCTGCGAGGAGCGACCCGGCCCGTGCCCGAAACGCCCGAATTGGGTGCCGCGCCTTCGCCGCGACGCGTCGCGACAGGCTCATCCGAGCCGCTCCACCACATGCGGACGCGCAAGCCGGTAGAGCAGCCAGGCGAACAGCAATCCTAGGGCAGCCAAGGCGGCCGCCAGCAGGAAGGCTCCGTCGAGGGCGGGCGCGACGATGGCGCTGCGCGCCTGCTCGATCAGCGGCGTAACCGGGTTGAGCAGCAGCGGCCCCGCGACCGGAGCCGGATAGAGGATCGGCGTGAGGAAGAACCAGAAGCTGGTCAGCACGGCAAGGCCGCGCGCGACATCGTCGTAAAGCAGGCCGAACGGCGCCGCGAGCAAGCCGAATGCCGCTCCCATTATTGCGACGGCGATCAGTCCCAGCGGGAATAGCAGCAGCGCGCCGGCCGCGGGAACGATCCCGAACGCCGTCAGGACAAGGCCAAGACCAACCAGCCTCACGGTCGCGTTGAGCGCGACCTCGAGCAGGCCGGCGACGAGAATCGCCTCGTGCTGGAGCCGGCTGCGCGAGATCATCTGGCGGGCGCGCTGCAACTGTTGGAGCGGCGCGTTCATCGCCTCGACGAAGGTCTGCCACAGGATGATCCCGACGAGAACGTGCAGGGCGTAAGGCAGCTCGGTGGGCCCGACGGCGATGATCCGCCGCGAATTCAGATAAATGCACAGAAGGGTGGTCGCAGCCGCGGGGATCAGCAGCCACACATAGCCGAGCAGCGACCGCCGCCGACTCGCCCGCAAGTTGGTGCGGAACAGCTGCCAGGCGATGTGTGGCGACCCACGGACGTCGTCGATCGCCCGGGCGAGGAACGCACGCGGGTCGGAAAGCTCCGGCTCGGCCTTGTAGACAGTCTCCCGCACTGTCCGAAGCGTAAGTGGATTTAAGATCCCTGTCGACTGCGGGGAGGCGCTTGCCCGGTGCTCCTGCGTTGAAACCGCGTGCCGCCGGCTTCTTGTTGATGCCTCTCATGCCGCGGCCTAAGGATCGGACCGACGAAGTCTGCGGGCGGAGACTTTGCCGGATCGCGTTTGTGTGGGGGATCAATTGAGCGTGACTGACGAGGACGTGGCGCGGATCGCGTCCCCGCCGAATGATCCGGGCACCCGGGCCGAAGAGCCGCATCGCTTGCGCCCCCCGGGATGCCCACGCCTCGACATTTCCGTCATTAGCAGCAACTTCACCTGGGGCGGCAGCGAGGATCTGTGGAGCGAGACGGCCGCGCGGTTCGCGGAAGCGGGCCATCGGGTGACGGTCTACAAGAACCGCCTCAGCCGCGGCGAAGGCAATGTCGACCGGCTCCGCGCGCTGTCCTGCCGGCTGGTCGAGCTCGCCCGCTTTCCGTTGCTGCCGAAGAAGCTCTTCTCGCTCGTCGGCCTGATAGCGCACCGGCTGAGTGTCGCCTCACAGACGCTGCGGCTCTATTCCCACCTTCGCTTCCGCCGGCGGCCGCACCTCGTGGTCGTCTCCCAGGGCGGCAATTATGACGGCTGGCCGATCGCCGACGTCTGCCGCCGGCTCAAGCTGCCCTATGTCCTGATCAGCCAGAAGGCGTCCGACCTCTACTGGCCGGACGATCGCTGGCGGCCGCGGGTGCGGCGCGTCTACGAGGACGCGCTCCACAGCTTCTTCGTGTCCGAGCACAATCGCCGCCTTACCGAGGAACAGATCGGGGTCCGGCTTGCCCGCGCGACGGTGGTGCGCAACCCGTTCAAGGTGCCGTGGAACGACCCGCCGGAATGGCCGGCGGACGATGGTATCTTCCGTCTTGCCTGCGTCGCGCGCTTTTACATCAAGGAGAAGGGCCAGGACCTGCTGATGCGAGTGCTCGCCGCCCCCAAATGGCGCGAGCGGCAAATCGAGGTCACGCTCTTCGGCTCCGGTGAGCATCACGAGGCGCTGCGCGAGCTGGCGGCGTTCCTGAACCTCTCCAACCTGCGCTTCGGCGGCTTCGTGAGCGACATCCGGGCGATCTGGGCGGCGCACCACGCGCTGCTTCTGCCGTCACGGGCAGAGGGGCTGCCGCTCGTCGTCGTCGAGGCGATGCTGAGCGGGCGGGTGCCGATCGTGACCAATGTCGCCGGCAATCCCGAAGTGGTCGACGATAACGTCACCGGCTTCCTCGCCGCGGCGGCCACCGAGGATGCGGTCGACGAGGCGCTGGAGCGTGCCTGGCAGGCGCGGGATCGCTGGCCCGAAATCGGCCGCGCGGCCGCCGCGTCGATCCGCGAGCTGGTCCCGCCCGATCCGGCCGGCACGCTTGCCGGTCGGCTGCTCGATATCGCGGCTGCCCGGCTTCCCCGGGGCACGGCGCCCGGCGCCGCGCTGCCGGAAGCGGCCGAATGATCTAGCCGGCGGGCTGGCGCCGCGACGCCATGTCGAGGACGGCCGCTTCGCGCGGGTGATTGAGATCGGCGAGCCGTTTGCGGAAATAGGCGATTGTCCGCGGGAGGCCTTCGTCGAGATCGATCTTCGGCTGCCAGTGCAGCGCTTCGCGGGCGAGGGCGATGTCGGGCTGGCGCTGCTGCGGGTCGTCCGACGGCAGCGGCGCATGACGCAGCGGGCTCGCCGAATCGGCGTGACTCGCCACCTTTTCGGCAAGCTCCGTCATGGTGAACTCATTGGGATTGCCGAGATTGACCGGCCCGGTGAAGTCGGGGGGCGTGGCCATGAGGCGGACGAGGCCGTCGATCAGGTCGTCGACATAGCAAAAGCTGCGGCTCTGCGCGCCGTCCCCGTAGATCGTGATTGCAGCGCCGGTCAGCGCCGCGACGATGAAATTGGACACCACGCGGCCGTCGGCATGATGCATGCGCGGTCCGTAGGTGTTGAAGATGCGCGCGACCTTGATCTCGAGGCCGTGCTGGCGGTGATAGTCGAAGAACAGGGTCTCGGCGCAGCGCTTGCCTTCGTCGTAGCAGGAGCGAAGGCCGATCGGGTTGACGTTGCCCCAATAATCCTCGCGCTGCGGATGGACCTGCGGGTCGCCGTAAATCTCGCTGGTCGAAGCCTGGAGGATTCGGCAGCCGAGCCGCTTGGCCAGCCCCAGCATGTTGATCGCGCCGATGACGCTGGTCTTGGTCGTCTGGACGGGGTCGTGCTGGTAATGGATCGGCGAGGCCGGGCAGGCGAGATTGTAGATCTCGTCCACCTCCACCGAGAGCGGGAAAGTGATGTCGTGGCGCAGGAACTCGAAGCAGGGGTCGCCGGCGAGATGCTCGATATTGCGCTTGGTGCCGGTGAACAGGTTGTCGACGCACAGGACCTCGTGACCGTCGGCGAGCAGGCGGTCGCACAGATGCGAGCCGAGGAAGCCCGCGCCGCCTGTGACCAGGATGCGCTTGCGGCTGTCGTAGAGCCTGGCCATCGACTCATTCCCCCCAATTTCCCCGGAAGTGGTGGGCGGTTGCGCGGCAGCCGTCAACCACGCCTGAAAGGCCGGGACGGCGCTGCAATCGACAGAAGACGGCCAGCCACTTATTGCCGGTGCGGTGACTGTCACTGCCGCCCCCAGCCGCGCGCCCGGCCAGCCCCTGGGGCGCGACGCGGCCGCAGCCCTGGCGCGGGCCGTGTCCTTTCTCGAAGCGAGTCAGTCGCCGAATGGCGAACTGCCGGTCCATGCGTCGACCGACCCGACGCTGGCCACCGGCGCGTCGATCGATCCGTCGATCTTTCCCAACGCACTCGCCGCCTGGTCATTGTCATTCTGGCCCGCTGCGCAGGGCGTCCGCGACCGGATTTGCGATTTCCTGGCGGACGAGATGCACGGCAGGGGCCTGTGGCGTCATTGGCCGCGCAGCCACCCCCATCATGCGAGCCTGCCGCCCGACCTCGATGACAGCAGCTGCGCCTCGCTCGCGCTGGCGCGCGCTGGCCGGGACACGCCCGACAACCGCGCCCTGCTGCTCGCCAACCGCGACGGGCAGGGGCGCTTCTTCACCTGGATCGCGCCGCGGCTGCGCTGGTCCGGCCTGGGCCACCTGGCGATCACTTGGCGGCAACTCGCGCACGCCCCCACGCTCTACCTGTTCTTCAGACGCACTTCGGCCGAGCCGCGCGACATCGACGCGGTGGTCAACGCGAACTGCCTGTTTCATCTCGGCCGTTTCGAGGGCGACTCGGCGGTCGTCGCGTTCCTGGTCGACGCGCTGCGCGCCGGCCGCGAGCGCCATTGCGACAAATGGTACCAGAGCCCGTTCGTGATCTGGTACTTTCTCGCCCGCGCGCTCGCCGGGCGCTCGGACGAGGCCCGCGCGCTGCTGACCGCGAAGCTCTGCGCTGCGGAGCCGGGCAATGCCCTAGAGGCGGCGCTCTCGCTGTGCGCCACGCTTTCGCTCGGCCTGCGTCCGGACCAAGAGCGCGTCGACGGCCTGCTCGCCGAGCAGCGGGCGGACGGATCCTGGCCACGGGCGGCGCTCTACCATGGCGGCCGGGCGCGGCTGCCCGACGGCCGCTTCGCCGAGCCGCACCCGGACACGCCGCGCTGGGGCTCGGAAGCGGTCACGACCGCGTTCGCAGTGGAAGCGCTGGGCCACTGGCTCGAGTCGAAGTCGTGACCGGTCACCTCATCCATGTCGGCTATCCCAAGGCGGGATCGACCTACCTCCAGCGCTGGTTCGCCAGCCATCCGCAGCTTGCCTATGTCGAGGGCGGAATCGCCGGCTACCGCAACGTTTACGAGGTGGCCCCCGAAGCCGCTTCGCCGCGGCCCGCCGCGCCGCTGTGGCGGGTCACGAGCACCGAAGGCCTGATCGCTCCCGCCAAGGCGCTCGGGCGATGGAGCGCCGAACCGAAATACGGGGGAATGGCCGAGGTCGAACGTGCCTGCTCGTCGCTGGCCGAGCTGTTCCCCGGGGCGACGGTGCTCATCGTTACGCGCGGCTTCCGCTCGATGATCCTGTCTTCTTATTCGCAATATGTCCGCAGCGGCGGCACGCGGTCCCTTGAAGCGCTGATGCGTCATGAGCGGGGAGCCGATCATCCGTGGAACTATGACGCGGCGATCGGTCATTATCGCGCCCGCTTCGGTGCCGCGAACGTGATCGTCCTGCCCTATGAGCTGCTCCGCGATAGCCCCGCCGACTTTGTCGGCGCGCTGGCGGCGCGGCTGGGCCTCGATCCGGCGGCGGTGCCGGACGGGCGCGTCAACCCGTCCCTCGCGCCGGCCGAACTCGCCTGGTACCCGCGCCTTGCCGGGGCGGCGCGAGCGTTGCCGCTCGTCGGAGCCCGCGCGCATCGCCTGCTCGCGCGGGCCGCGTTCAACAACCGACTGCGCCGGCCGATCGCGGCCTTGCAGCGCCTGCTACCCCGCCCCCCCGTGACCGATGCGATGATCGACGATGACCTGATCGCGACCTTCCGAGGCTATGCCGGCCGTCTTCGCGACGAGCCGCTCTACGCGACTTACGCCGACGCCTATCTGTTCTGACGCCAGGGCCGCGGCCGGCGGGGCAGATAGCCGCGGCGCAACCGCCAGGCGTCATGGAAGACCGTGCTTGCCCGCTTCGGGAACAGCAGCAGGTGGACCGCGATGACCGCGATATCCAGCGGGTGGGCGACGGCCGCGGCGGCGAGCAAGGCGAGCGGCAGCAGGACGTCGTAATAATCGACCATGAGGATGAGGTAGCGCGGGCGCGGCTGGACGAGCACCGCGCGCATCTCCCAGACCGCAACGCGGCGCTGGACCAGAAAGAGATAGAAGGCGAGCGCAAGCAGGGGCAGCGGGCTCGCCACCAGCCACAGCAGAACGGCCAGCCCGGCGATTTCGAGCGGGAAGACGAGCCAGCGCGCCAGCAACGCGAGCATAGCGGGACCGCGGCGCTGCGCGAAGGTCCTGACGCCGGCGAGCCGGTCGGCGTCGAGGTCCGCCAACTGGTGCCACAGGATGCCGCGAACGCCATAGCTTGCGGCCCACAGAGCGACCGCCGTCAGCCAAAGCGCGCCCGGGGCCACGCCCGCATGGCGGAAGACCAGCAGGGCGGCGAGAAGGCTCGGAAACAGATGCGCGCCGCTCGCGTCGGCCAGCACCCCGGCGAGGCCGCGCGCCTTCAGCCGGACGGGGGGCAACGAATAGAGCGAAAAGGCCGTCCAGGCGGCGAGATAGGCGAGGAGCAGCGGCGCGTCGCCGCGCCAATGCCAGGCGAAGGCGAGGCCGGCGGACCCTGGCAGCGCGACCAGCAGGACCGCCTGCCAGGCCGGCCGGCCGGCCATGCGGTTGGGCTTGCCCGCCGCCGCGTCCTCATCGCGGTCGGCGAGGTCGTTGACGATCGAGACATAGGCCGCACCCGGCACGACCGCGCCGAGGAAGATCAGCGCCGCCGGCCACAGGCTCGTGAGCGAAACGCCGAGATGGAGCGCGGTCCCGTAGAAGACGGCCAGGATGGGGAGGAGCTTATATTCCCACCATTCGCCGGCGCGCGGGATCGCCCGGAGCCGATTCATGAAGCCGTCGGCGACACGCCATGCGCTCGCGGCCGCATCACGCCGCTTCGGCCTCCTGCTCGAGTGCCGCCTGGCGCCGGACATGGGGCGTCCACAGAAGCGGTCCGTCGAACCGCCGCCGGCCGAGCGTTGCCTCGCGCGCATGAGCGTAGATGCGCATTATGAGTCGGAGACCGGCCGGCCAGGCCAACGCCGCCGCGCACCAGGCGAGCGAAGCCAGCGAGGCGCGGTCGAATTTGAATCCTTGCGATCGGAGCAATTTGCCGAGCAGGACCGGACGGCGCCCGGACATCAGCTGCAGCGAGGCCAGCGCGCGATAGGCGGCCGGGCCGATGGCGACCTGGGTTTCGTCGTCCGGGGTGAGCAGGCGGTTATAATCCTCCCCCGCCTCGCGCGCGCGGAGGCAGCGATAGAAGCGATCGATCGCTCGCTCGACGCGGCCGGTGTCGATCCGGATCCGCGCCTGCCCCGGGTTGAAGCGGTGGGAATAATGAACCTGGGGCAGGACCAGGATGTCGCCCTGCTCCGCCATCCGCCAGTACAGCTCCTGATCCTCCCAATAGTCGCACGCCTGCCGGTAGCCGCCGGCCCGCTCGAACGCCGCGCGGCGGAACATGATCGAGCCGTGCGGGAACGGCGATCGATGCGCGCCGAGGTCGCGCAGGTGCGAGCGGATCGGCGGACGCACGCGCCGTCCGGAAATGTCGATGAAGTGGGACAGGGTGCCGACCAGGACCGCGCCGGGATTCGCCCGAAGCGCTGCCAGTTGGGCCTCCAGCCGGCGCGGCCCGCTGACATCGTCGGCATCCATCCGCGCGACGATGCCGTGACGGGCGAGGCGAGCGACCCAGTTCGAGCTGCCGGCCGGACCGAGCCCGTCCTCGCAGCGGTGGATGCTAATCCGGCTGTCGCGGCGTGCCCACTGACCGAGCCGTTCCGATGAGCCGTCGGTGGAGCCGTCGTCGCCGATCACCAGCTCGAACTGACGATGAGTCTGGGCGAGGATGCTGGCGATGCTCGCGTCGAGATAAGGGCCGGCGTTGCGCACCGGCATGACGACGCTCACGAAGCTTGGTGATTTTTCCCCCACTTCACCGCTAGTAACACATGCACCCCGCAGCGCCAGCGCGTCCTGCGGGCATCGAAAAGGGCGAGAAACTGGATGGAAGCTGCCACGGTCGCGCAGGAGATCGCACGCCTCGGGCCGTGGCTCCACGATGTCGAGGTCGCGCAGGGAATGAGGACTGGGGCCGTCGCGGGCAGCGCGGACCCCGACAAGAGGGTTCTCATGAGCTACTCGCCCGACCTGATGATCGAGAATCTCGTGGACTTGGTCTACGGCGGCAGCCTAGACGGCCGCTCGTTCCTCGATTGCGGCTGCAATGCCGCCGGCCATGCCTTCGCAGCCGCGCGGCTCGGCGCGGGCCGCAGCCTTGCCTTCGATGCGCGCCAGCACTGGCTCGACCAGGGCGCGTTCCTGGCACGCTTCCAGGACGTGCCCAACCTGGACGTCCGGCAGCTGACGCTGGCAGACCTGCCCGGGCTCCAGCTGGAGCCGTTCGACGTCACCTTGTTCAGCGGCCTGTTCTATCACTTGCCGGATCCGGTCGCGGGCCTGCGCAACGCCGCCGACCTCACCCGTGAGCTGCTGATCGTCAACACGTCGGTGCGGCCGCGCCGGCACCACGGCCTCGAGCTCAGCCTCGAAAGCAAGAGCGCCAGGTTGAGCGGGGTCGACGGCCTCGTCTGGCTCCCGACCGGCTGGGAGGTGATGCGCGACATCCTCGCCTGGTGCGGCTTCCCTCACGTGCGCATCGACCTCTACTGGACGCCGAAAATGCTGGGCCGGCCGCGCGGCTGGCGGCGCCTGCAGATGCTCGCCGCCCGCGATGAGCAGACCTTCGCCCGGTACGATCAGGTTCGCCCGCAAGGCCATCCCAACCGGCCCAACCGGATTTCGCGTCCGGTCCGAACGCTGGTCCGGCGGGCCCGGGCGATGGTCAGGCACTGATGCCGGGCGTGCCCGCGCCGGTGGAGGCGTCCGCCTTTCTCGAAGCCTGGACGAACAGCATCCTGAGGCGCGACGTCGCTGCGGCGCGGGCGCTACGCAGCGCGGACTATCGCTGCACCATGGCCGACGGCACCGTCCTGTCCGCGTCGGACGAGCTGGCGGCGATCGCCGCGCCCGCCTTCAAGGTCGAGAGCCTGCGCACCCAGCTGCGCGACGTCCGCGCGACCGCGGACGGCGCGACGCTGCAGTTCGACATGGCGTTTCGCGGCGACTGGGGCGGCGGGCCGACGCAGGAGCATTACCGCGCCGATCTCCTGCTCGTCAGCCGCGACGGGGGCTGGCAGGCGATCTCGCTCGCTCTCCATGACCTTTACATGGACGCGCAGCGCCAGCGCCGCGCGCCCGGAGCGGTCCTGCGCCGGCTCGGGCGCCGGCTGCGCCGGGCCTTGCCCGACGGCCGTTCGGCCAGCTTTCAGGACCTTGCCTACGCCCCCTATCGCCCCGGCCGCGACTACCGGCTGCCACGCAGCGCGCCGAACGCGCCGGTCTTCGAGGAAACGGCGCTGCCCGTGCCGCCGTCGGAGCTGTGGCTGGGCTACAATTATCCCGCCCATGGCCGGCTCCATGTCGACGCGATGCTGGAAACGGTTGCGGCGGCGGGTCTCGCCTTCGAGCCGGGCGACAGGATCCTCGACCTCGGCTGCGGCGCCGGGCGGATGATCCGCCATCTCGCGCCGCTGGCGCGCAGCTGCGAAATCTGGGGCGCAGACATTAGCGCCGAGCACATCCTGTGGTGCCAGCGCAACCTCAGCCCGCCCTTCCATTTCCTCACCAGCACGAAGGTGCCGCACCTGCCGTTCCGCGACGCGAGTTTCCGCTTCATCTATGGCGGCTCGCTGTTCACCCATATCGACGACATGGCGCGCGCGTGGCTGCTCGAACTGCGCCGGCTGCTGCGCGACGACGGCCTCGGCTACCTCACCATCCACGACGAGCAGACCGTGAAGCTGTTCGAGGGCTACCGGCGGCCGCCGGCGATCGTCGGCCAGATCATGAGCGCGCCTTTGTGGGACGAGGCCAAGGGCGACAGCGACATGTTCACGATCGGCCGCGACGCCCAGTCGCAGGTCTTTTACGCACGCGACTGGTTCGAGCGCCTGCTCGCTCCGATATTCGAGATCGCCGACGTCCGTCCCGAAGCCTATTTCTACCAGACCGCGATCCTCGTGCGGCCGCGTGGTTGAGCCCAAGGACGAGGCGCTTCTGAGGTCTGCTCACCGACCCCAGTCCTGTGACCTCTAGGTCTGCTTTCGGCCAGATGCGGTCGTTCGACTACGCCTCCTGAGCGGACACTGAAACGCGCCGCGATGCCGCCTGCTAATGGGGACCCACGGAATTCAATCGAGGTCACCCACGCCGTGGCTCACTACATGAGGCTGCAAATCATGAACCGTCGTCCTTGCTGGGCGCCGGCGATTATTTCTGTGAGCCAGTTTCCCCGTCGACGATCCCGCTCGCTTCCAAGGGCGTCGTGTCGGGCGCGCTGGCGCGAACGTCGGCCAGCAGATAAAGCCAGGCAAATCCTGCGACCGCCCACGCCACAAAATGGACTATCAGTGCGATCGCCGCGCCCTTGCGAGACGTCTTGCGGGCCCCCGGACCGGCTTTGATTTCGCCGCCGGAGACTGGCTTGAACAATGCCATCAAGCCGCGCGCGTTCACGAGAAGGTATGCGAAGGTCGCGAACACGATGACCAGCGATACGCCGATGATCGCAACCCCCAGTCCGTATGGCATGCCGCCTCCAATCGTCGTTTCACCGGTGTAGCACAAGGCACGAACATGCTGAAACGTGCAGGTGGATTTGGGTTCCCGGACTGGCTAGACGGCGGCCAAGGTATCGAGTGGGGTTCGCGGAGCGGCGCCAAACCCGTGATGGGTGATTCAGATCATTTTTCAACGAAGGCCCGGCGTTAGGGAGCCCCGTTCGGGGAGCAATATGGTCAATCTGGTTTCGAAGAGCTTCATGTGGCTGGGCATCGGAGTGCTCGCGCTGTTCGGCGCGATCCTCGCGGCCGATGGCGGCATGAGGGCACATTTGATGATCGTGATGCTCGTCGCGCTCGCCGGCCTGATCATCACGGCGCGTAACGCCGACTATCAGGCGCTCACGGCCGGAATCGTCCGCCCTCGAGGCGCGTCGCTGACCTATGACGACGAGCTGATCCGTTGGGGCGTGATCCTGACGGTCTTCTGGGCGGTGGTCGGATTCTCGATGGGCGTGCTCATCGCGCTTCAGCTGACGTTCCCAGCGCTCAACCTCAATTCCGAGTACACGACGTTCGGCCGGCTGAGGCCGCTCCATACTTCGGCCGTGATCTTCGCGTTCGGCGGGACGGCGCTGATCGCGACGAGCTTCTACGTCGTCCAGCGCACCTGCCGCGCGCGGCTCGCCTTCCCCGGCCTCGCCCGGTTCGTGTTCTGGGGCTACCAGCTGTTCATCGTGCTCGCCGCGACCGGCTACATCCTCGGCATCACCGACAGCCGCGAATATGCCGAGCCCGAATGGTATGTCGACCTGTGGCTGACCATCGTCTGGGTCGCCTATCTGATAGTCTTCGTCGGAACGCTGGTGAAGCGGTCCGAGCCGCACATCTACGTGGCGAACTGGTTCTACCTCAGCTTCATCCTGACGATCGCGATGCTGCACATCGTCAACAATCTCGCAATGCCGGTGTCCCTGCTCAGCTCGAAGAGCTACTCGGCCTTCGCGGGCGTGCAGGACGCGCTGACCCAATGGTGGTACGGCCACAATGCGGTGGCGTTCTTCCTCACCGTGCCGTTCCTGGCGATGATGTACTACTTCGTGCCCAAGCAGGCGCAGCGGCCGATCTACAGCTACCGGCTGTCGATCATCCACTTCTGGTCGCTGATCTTCCTCTACATCTGGGCCGGGCCGCACCACCTTCATTACACCGCGCTGCCCGACTGGGCACAGACGCTGGGAATGGTGTTCTCGGTCATCCTGTGGATGCCGAGCTGGGGCGGCATGATCAACGGCCTGATGACCCTCAACGGGGCATGGGACAAGATCCGCACCGACCCGATCATCCGCTTGATGGTCTTCGCGCTCGCCTTCTACGGAATGGCCACGTTCGAAGGCCCGATGATGTCGATCAAGGCCGTCAATTCGCTCAGCCACTATACCGAATGGACCGTCGGGCACGTCCATGCCGGCGCGCTCGGCTGGAACGGGATGATCACCTTCGCGGCGGTCTATTATCTCACGCCTCGCCTGTGGGGGCGCGAGCGGCTCTATTCGCTGCGCATGGTCAACTGGCACTTCTGGCTCGCGACCGCCGGGATCGTGCTTTACGCCTCCGCAATGTGGGTGGCCGGCATCACCCAGGGCCTGATGTGGCGCGAATATGGCGAGGACGGATATCTGGTCTACGCGTTCGCCGAGGTCGTCGAGGCGATGAAGCCCTATTACATGATCCGCTGGGTCGGCGGTCTGCTCTATCTCGCGGGCGGCCTCGTTATGGTGTGGAACGTGTGGATGACCATCGCTGGCCGGCTGCGCGATGAGGCGCCGCTCACCAATACACCGCACGATCCCGACAGAGACAGGCCGCTCCCCGAAACCGAGCGCCCCTCCAAGCCTGTTCCCGCGGAGTGATATTCGATGGCGTCGACCGTTTCCGCGCACAAGAAGATCGAGCGCAACGTCACCTTGCTTGCCGTGCTGTCCTTCATCGCCGTCGCCATCGGCGGCATCGTGGAGATCGCGCCCCTGTTCTGGATCGACTCGACCCTTGAGAAGGTGGAGGGCGTTCGGCCCTACACGCCGCTCGAACAGGCTGGGCGCGACATCTATGTCCGTGAGGGCTGCTATAGCTGTCACAGCCAGATGATCCGCCCGTTCCGGGACGAGGTGGAGCGCTACGGGCATTACAGCCTCGCCGCCGAGAGCATGTACGACCACCCGTTCCAGTGGGGATCCAAGCGAACCGGGCCGGACCTGGCACGCGTCGGCGGCCGCTATTCCGACGAATGGCACGTGCAGCACATGATCGATCCGCGCTCCGTCGTGCCGCAATCGATCATGCCGCCTTACGCCTTCCTGGCCGAGCGCAACCTCGCGACTACGGATTATTCCAGAAACCTGCGTGCGCTGAGCCGGGTCGGAGTGCCCTACACGGAGGCTCAGATTGAAAATGCCGAGGCCGACATGATCGCTCAGGGCAGCGCCGATGGCGACACGGCTGCCCTCTTCGAGCGCTATGGCCAGGTGCAGGCGCGCGATTTCGACGGCAATCCTGGTCGCCTGACCGAGATGGACGCGCTCGTCGCCTATCTGCAGATGCTCGGCACGCTCGTTGACTTCGATGCGGCGGCTCCCCGGGAGCAGCCGCGATGAACTATAGCGACATGCGGCATTTCGCCGATAGCTACGGGCTGATCTTTCTCGGAATCCTGTTCCTGGTGCTGATCGGCTGGACGTTTCGCCGCGGATCTCGTCGCCATCACGAGCGCGCCGCAACGATGATTTTCGATGAAGAGAAGGATCGCCAGGATGGCTGACGAGCCGCGGATCGACGAGGCGACCGGAACCCGGACCGTCGGTCATGAATGGGACGGGATCGAGGAACTCGATACCCCGATGCCGCGCTGGTGGCTCTACACGCTCTATGCCACCTTGGTCTGGGGCGTCGTCTACACCGTCCTTTATCCCGCCTGGCCGCTTGTCGACCGGGCGACGGCGGGCATCCTCAATTGGTCGAGCCGGGGTGAGTACCAGAAGGAAGTGTCGGCCGAGCAGCTTCGGAGGGCGCCGATGGAGCTCGCCCTCTCTCGCATTCCCATCGAGCGCCTGCCGGAAGACAGCCGCCTGATGCAGGCGGCCATCGCGGGCGGCGGCTCGGCCTTCCGAGTCTATTGCGTGCAATGCCATGGCTCCGGAGCCGCCGGCCTTCGCGGCTATCCGAACCTCAACGACGACGACTGGCTGTGGGGAGGCAATCTCCAGGAGATCCAGCGGACGATCGAGCACGGGATTCGTCAGCCGGGCCACGACAGCACCCACATGTCGATGATGCCCGCCTTCGGACGCGACGGATTGCTTGATAGCCGCCAGGTTCAGGACGTCGTGTCCTATGTGCGAGTCATTTCGCGGCAGGAGCCGGCAAGCGCCTCGGCACGGCGCGGCGCGCAAATCTATGCCGACAATTGCGCCGCCTGCCATGCGCCGGATGGGCGCGGAATGCGGAGCCTCGGCGCACCCAATCTGACCGATGCGATCTGGCTATACGGTGGAGATCGGGACACGTTGACGCAGACGGTCGTCAACAGCCGCAACGGCGTGATGCCGGCCTGGGGTGGGCGGCTCGACCAGGTCACTATCAAGATGCTGGCCGCCTATGTTCACTCGCTCGGGGGAGGCGAGGATTTCGTGCCGGAGACTCCGGCAGCCGCGGCGCCGCAGGGCGCTCCCCAGCCGCAAAGTGGATCGAATGGCCGCCCCTGAGGAACTGACGGGCAAGAAGCTCTTCGAGGCAAGACGCAAGGTTTTCCCGCGGCAGGTCGACGGCAGCTTCCGTCGCTTCAAGTGGGCGGTGATGGCGATTACCCTCACCATCTATTACGTGACGCCCTGGCTGCGCTGGGACCGTGGCCCCCATGCCCCCGATCAGGCGGTGCTGGTGGACCTGGCCAATCGCCGCTTCTTCATGTTCTCGATCGAGATCTGGCCGCACGAATTCTATTATGTCGCCGGCTTGCTCATCATGGCCGGGATCGGGCTGTTCCTCGTCACCTCGGCCGTGGGGCGCGCGTGGTGCGGCTATGCCTGTCCGCAAACCGTCTGGACCGACCTGTTCGTCCATGTCGAGCGCTTCATCGACGGGGACCGAAACGCCCAGATCCGTTTGCAGAATGCGCCCTGGACGGCGTCCAAGATCGCCAAGCGTGTAATCAAGCACTTCATCTGGCTGCTGATCGCGCTCGCAACGGGCGGCGCTTGGATTTTCTATTTCGCGGACGCGCCCACCCTCGCCCGCGATCTCTTCGCTGGCGAGGCTCCCTTCGTCGCCTATGCGACCATCGGTATCCTCACGGGGACGACCTACTTCCTTGGCGGGCTTCTGCGCGAGCAGGTGTGCATTTACATGTGTCCGTGGCCTCGCATCCAGGGCGCGATGCTTGACGAGAAATCGCTGCTCGTCACCTACAAATATTGGCGCGGGGAGCCGCGCACGCGCGGGACTAAGCGCGCCGGACCCGCGGTTCGCCGGCCCGAAGAAGCCGACCCCGGCGCCGAGCCGCAACATGGCCTGCCCCTGGTCGCCGCACTTGCGGCCAATCCCAACAAGCTCCCGGAGGTCGGCGACTGCATCGATTGCAACGCTTGCGTCGCCGTGTGCCCGACCGGGATCGACATCAGGGAAGGCTCCCAGATCGGCTGCATCACCTGCGGCCTGTGCATCGACGCGTGCGACCAGGTTATGGTCAAGATCGGACGGCCGAAGAAACTCATCGGCTACACCACCATTCTCGATGCGACGCTCGCGGCCCAGGGCAAGATCCCTGAGACTCCGCTAAAACGACTCTTCCGTCTTCGAACGATCATCTACTTTCTGGTCTGGGCCGGCATCGGCTTGGGCATGCTGTTCGCGCTCGGCGCGCGGACGCGCGTCGACCTCAGCGTTCAGCAGGGGCGTAACCCGACCTTTGTCCTGCTCGCCGACGGCAGCGTCAGAAACAATTATACGGTGAAGATCCGCAACATGCAGGCCCGCCCCCGCACCATGGAAATCGGGATCGAGAACCTCCCGGGTGCCGTGATGTGGGCCGAAGGTGGGAAACGTGAGGGGGCAGGCAGGACCGTGCGAGTGGACGTGCCGGCCGATCAGGTCTCCAGCACGCGCGTCTTTGTCGTCGCGCCGCCTGCCGCCGAGGCGCGGGAGTCGCTCGACTTCACCGTGCGCGCACTGGACCAGGAAGGCGGCGGCGATCGAGAGGAGAGCTTCTTCGAGCGACCGGGGAGCGGGCAATGACCGGGCGGGAGTTCACCGGGCGGCACATGGCCGTGATAATCATCTCGTTCTTCGGCGTCGTCATCGCGGTCAATCTGCTGATGGCTTCCTTCGCAACCCGAACCTTCGGCGGCACCGTGGTCGACAACAGCTATGTCGCCAGCCAGCGCTTCAACGGCTGGCTCCAGGAAGCGCGCGAGCAGGCGCAATTGCAGTGGACCGCCGATATCTCCACCGATCCTATGGGTCACCTGGTGGCGCAGATCCATGGTGCAGGCGGCGCCGTTGCCCAAGCCAGCCTGGAGGCCCATGCCACCCATCCGCTCGGCCGCCAGCCGGAGCGTCGGCTGTCGCTCGCGCAGACGGAGCCTGGAACCTACCGATCGAGCGAGCCGCTCCCAAGCGGGCGCTGGATCATCCGGCTATCCGTCCGCCAGGGCGAGCACGAGGCCCGCTACGTGACCGAGGTTAGGCGGTGAACGCCCCCGCCCGGGTGACGGCCGAAGACGGGCTTAGAACGTCGCTGTTCAACGTTCCCGGAATTCACTGCGCCGGATGCATTTCCAAGATCGAGCGAGGCCTTGCGCAGGCTCAAGGCGTGCGCGCGGCGCGCGTCAATTTCACCGCCAAGCGGGTACGGATCGAACATGATGCGGCGATCGGCGAGGAGCACATCCAGTCGGAGCTTCGCCGGCTCGGCTTCGCCGCGGAACCCTTCGTCGGGGACACGGCCCCACCCACAACTCGGGAAGGACAGCAGCTCCTGCGGGCTCTCGGCGTCGCCGGCTTCGCTTCGATGAACGTCATGCTTCTCTCGGTGTCGGTCTGGTCCGGAGCGACCGGCGCGACTCGCGACTTCTTCCATCTCCTGTCCGGGATCATCGCGCTCCCCGCGGTCGCCTATGCCGGGCGCCCGTTCTTCACGAGCGCCTGGAACGCGCTCAGGCGAGGGCGCACCAACATGGACGTCCCGATCTCGGTCGGCGTCCTCGGCGCGTGTGCGATCAGCATCCATGAGACCGCGATCTCCGGCCCGAATGCCTATTTCGACGGCGCGGTCACCCTGCTTTTCTTCCTGCTCGTCGGGCGCGTGCTCGATCAATCCATGCGCTCGCGCGCGGAAGACGGCGCGGCGGCGCTGCTTCGCCGAATGGCGCCGGGCGCCTGGATCCGAACCGCGGACGGCCGTCAATGGCGGCCGAAGGAGGAGCTCGCGCCGGGCATGACCATGCTCGTCGCGGCCGGCGACCGGCTCGCTGCCGATGGCACGGTGGCGGGGGGCCAAAGCGCCATCGACCGATCGCTCCTGACCGGCGAGAGTGCCCCGGAGCCGGTCGCCGGCGGCGCTCAAGTCCTCGCCGGAACCCTCAATCTCGAGGCGCCGATCGAGGTCAAGGTGACAGCGGCCGGCGAATCGACGACCTTGGCCGAGATCGCCCGACTGATGGACGCTGCGGGGGGCTCCAAGTCCCGCTACGTCCGGATCGCCGACCGTGCCGCCAGATATTATGCCCCCGCCGTGCACAGCCTGGCGGCTTTGTCGCTCGTCCTGTGGCTCGTGTTGGGAGCGGGGCTTCACCAGGCCGTATTGGTCGCCGTCGCGGTGCTGATCATAACCTGCCCCTGTGCGCTTGGGCTCGCCGTGCCGGTTTCCCAAGTCGTCGCCGCGGGATCGCTGATGCGCGCTGGCGTTCTGCTCAAGGACGGCTCCGCGCTCGAGCGGTTGGCGGAGGTGGACCTCGCTCTGTTCGACAAGACCGGAACCCTGACTCTGGGCCGTCCGGTCCCCGTCGGCCCGTTCGACTTGTCCGCAGACGAGAAAGGGATCGCCCTCGCCCTGGCGGTGGCGAGCCGTCACCCCGTCTCGCGGGCGCTTGCCGAGGCGCTTGAGAGCGAGGGGGTGGTCGCGGCCGAGCTGTCGGACATTGCCGAGCATCCGGGCATGGGTGTTTCGGCGAGGCATGAGGAACGCCTGGTGCGGCTCGGCCGTCCGGTATGGACGGGTGCGGAGGGCGAGGCGCATTCGGAGGACGTGCTTCTCACCTCGCTGGCGATAGCGCATGCCCCGCCTCGCCTGCTGGCCTTCCGCGATCGACTCCGGCCCGACGCTGAGCTTGCGATATCGACGCTCACCGACACCGGCCTGTCGCCGACGGTGATTTCTGGAGACCGCACAGCGGCCGTATGTCGGTTTGCCGACCAGCTCGGAATGGCCGCGCATCCCGAGTTGCTGCCGCAGGACAAGGTGGCGATGATCGAGCGGCTCCAGCAGCAGGGTCGCAAGGTGCTGATGGTCGGCGACGGCCTTAACGACGGTCCGGCGCTGAAGGCGGCGCATGTCTCCATCGCGCCCTCATCGGCCAGCGACGTCAGCCAGATCGCGGCCGATATCCTCGTCCTTGGCGACAGCCTCAAGCCTGTCGCCATCGCTCACAAGGTGGCGCGCCGAACCTCGCGCGTGGTGCGCCAGAACTTCGCGCTGGCGATCGGCTACAATGTCATCGCGGTCCCGCTTGCATTTGCCGGGCTTGTGACTCCGCTGGTGGCGGCCGTGTCGATGTCGGCCTCGTCGATCCTGGTGATCGGCAACAGTCTCCGGCTGCGCAAGGCGGCACAGTGAACGGCCTCGCCATCCTCATCCCGGTCGCGCTGCTGCTTGGTTTTACCGGCCTGATCGCCTTCCTCTGGGCGCTTCGCAAAGGGCAGTTCGAAGACCTGGACGGCGCCGCGATGCGCATCCTGATCGACGAGGACGAGGAAGACGAAGATCGGGAGCCGCCACAGCCATGAAAATCTGCCCCGCATGCGAGGAACCGCTCAATGACGGCGCCATCGTCTGCACGCATTGCGGCCGCCAGTTGGAGCCGATCCCGGCTGTCGCCGACAGCGGCGAGGTGCCGACACCGAGTTACATCAAGATGGGGTGCGGTATCCTCATCATCGCCTTGTTCGCACTCATCCTGTGGACGTTTTCAGAGTCGCTCAGCCTCAATTGACCTTTGAAAAGGAGAAGGGGCGCCTCCACTAGTCCCCGCTTGCCCCTGGGCCGGCCGCCACTCACTCTCCCGAGCACTTCCCGTGCTCCCGAGTTCTGTTTTTGTATGCGTGGCGCGCCCAACATGGCGAAAATGGGCACTCAGATCATTGGACATTTCGATCGGACCCGGCCTCTGGGTCTGAAATGCGCCCAAGGCGGACGTTGAACGCCGGTGCCGCTAATCCCAAGAGCAGACGCCTCCGGCCAGTGATGCGCTGGCCTGCGCAACCCGTCCCATCGTTTCGAGACGTGACGGGATACCGCACAAAGCGGGTAGGAACGACCGACGACCGCGCCGGGTTTTGTGGAGCGACGATAAGGGACCACGGGACATGCCCACTCCACAAGAACTCGAACAGCGCTTCTGGAAGGCGCTCAAGTCCGACATGACGATGATGCTCGGCCTCAACGGCGTCGAGGACGGGCATGCCCGCCCGATGACTGCACAGTTCGAGGACGAGAGCGGGCCGATCTGGTTCTTCACCGCGAAGGACACTGCGCTGGTCGAGGGTCTGACCGACGGCGACCGCGCCATCGCGACTTTCGCCTCCAAGGGTCACGACCTGTTCGCGACCGTTCACGGCAGCCTGCGGGTCGACAACGACCGAGCGGTGATCGACCGGCTGTGGAACCCCTTCGTCGCCGCCTGGTACGAGGAGGGCAAGGACGACCCGAAGCTCGCTCTCCTCAGGTTCGATGCGGAGCGGGCGGAGATCTGGCTGAACGGCTCGAGCCTCGTCGCCGGCGTCAAGGCGCTGCTCGGCGTCGATCCCAAGAAGGATTATCAGGACAAGGTCGCGGAGGTCGAGCTCGGCCACAGCTGATCCAGCTGCCGGGGACGGTTGGGCCGGCTCAGGCCGCAGACATCCCACTACCTGCTTTTGGACCGCCCGGACCTATTTGCCCCTGTCACCGCATCCAACATTGCCGCAGGCCGCGACCCGCTATGACGGCGGCACACACGCCCAGCTCCGTTCCTCGTAATCGTGGCCGCGACGCAATTCCGAGGTTGCAGAATCGCCGAGGCGCCATTAGCTGCGCGTTACAACGTGTTAATACGGTGGAACGAACATGGCACTTCAGCAGCAGTCGAGACTCGAGCCGACGCGGGATGCGGACAAGCTGACCGCTGATCTCTGCCGGGCGCTTCTAACGCCGGGCGATGAGAACGCGATGCGGCGGTTGCTCGTCGACCTGTGCACACCGGCCGAGATTCGGACGCTGGCCGAACGCTGGCACGTCGCGCGACTGCTTGACGGGAGCGATCTCTCGTACCGGGAAATTCAGGAGGCGACCGGCGTCAGCACGACCACCGTCGTGCGCGTCGCGCGATTCCTGAAGCAGGAGCCTCATCAAGGTTACCGCCTGGCTCTTGACTCGGCGCGAGGCAGCGATGCTGGTTGACGAAGCGCGCCTGCACATCGCCGTCCAGAAGTCGGGTCGACTATCGGATCTCAGTCGAGGGCTGCTCCGCGACGCCGGACTTCGAGTTCAGAACGGCAAGAACGAGCTGACTGCGCGAGTCGAGAACTTCGCGGCAGACCTGATGTTCGTCCGCGACGACGATATCCCGACTTTCGTCAGCGACGGTGTGTGCGAGTTCGGAATGGTCGGCGAGAATGTGCTGCGCGAGTTCGCGCTGGACGAGCCCGAGCCGCGGTTCGAGGTGGTCGCCTCGCTCGGCTTCGGCCGATGCACGCTTAAGCTCGCGGCACCCGAGGCAGTCGAGTGGAACGGGGTGAGCTCGCTTGCGGGATCGCGGATCGCGACCTCGTATCCGCGGATTGTTCAGCGCTTTCTCGACGACAATGGCGTCGCGGCGACGGTGGTGAAGATGAATGGTGCGGTGGAGCTTGCTCCACGGCTCCAGATCGCCCCTTTCATCTGCGACCTCGTTTCCACCGGCGCCACGCTGGAGGCGAATGGCCTCCACCCGGTCATGACCGTGTTCGAGAGCGAAGCGGTGCTAATCCGAACACGCAAACCCTTCTCGGAAGCGAAGCAGGAGCAGGGCGACCGGTTGATGAGCCGGATCGAGGGCGTGCTGGCGACCAAGGAATCCAAGTACATCATGTTGAACGCGCCGGGCGACGCGCTTGAGAAGATCACCGCGATCCTCCCCGGCGCGGAGGCGCCGACGGTGCTGCCGCTTCACGGCCGCCCCGGACATTTCGCCGTCCATGCGGTCTGCCAGGAATCGGTCTTCTGGGAGACCCTCCAGAAGCTGAAGGCGACCGGGGCGTCGGCCATCCTCGTCCTCCCCATCGAAAAGATGATGCTGTGAGATTTCTCGACTGGAGCGAATTGTCGGCTGCGGAGCGGCAACGTGCGCTCTCACGGCCGGAGCGCCGCTGCGATCCCGCGCTGACGGACGGTGTACGCGTAATCGTGGAACGGGTCCGCTCTGGCGGCTGGGAAGCGCTCTGCGCGGAGGCCGAGCGGATCGACGGTCAGGCGCCGCGGTTGGAACGCGTCGCACCGGCGGCGGCCGACGCGCGGCGCCTGCTCGAAGCGGAGCAGGTCGAGGCGATCGAGTTCGCGGCGCGGAACATCGCCTTGTTCCACGAGCGCAGCCGGCCCCTTGATCAATCGGTGGAGACCGTCCCCGGTCTCATCGTGCGCAAGGTGTGGCGGCCGATCGATCGGGTGGGCCTCTACGTACCGGGCGGGAAGACGCCGCTCTTCTCGTCGCTACTGATGCTGGCACTGCCAGCCAAGGCCGCCGGGGTTCGCGAGATCGTTGTGGTGACCCCGCCTCGAGCCGAAGGGGGGCTCGATCCCGCGCTTGCGATCGCGGCCGAGATTTGCGGCATCGACGCGATTTGGACCGTCGGTGGCGCCCAGGCTGTCGCCGCGCTCGCATTCGGCGCGGGCGACATAGCGCGGGTCGACAAGATCTGCGGGCCGGGCAATGCCTGGGTCGCGGAAGCGAAGACATACGTCGCATCGCTTGCCGGCGGATCCGCGATCGATCTTCCGGCCGGGCCGAGCGAGCTGATGGTGATTGCGGACGCCGCCGCCAATCCGCGCATCGTCGCCGCCGACCTCCTCAGCCAGGCCGAGCATGACGCCGACGCCCAGGTCCTGCTGGTGACGGACTGCGTACAGCTGGCGAGAGAGGTGAGCAGCGAGGTCGAGGCGCAGGCCGCTCTGCTCCCGCGACAGGAAGCGGTTCGTGGAGCGCTCTCCAATGCGCGCATCATCATCACGGACAGCGTGGATCAGGCCGTCGACGTGGCGAACGGCTACGCACCCGAGCATCTCTCGCTTGCTGTTGAGGATGCCGAAGCGCTCGTCGCGCGCGTCCGCAATGCCGGCGCGGTCTTCGCAGGGCGCAACGCCGCCGAGACGATCGGCGATTATCTGGCGGGATCGAGCCACGTGCTTCCGACCGACGGCGCCGCCCGGGCGTGGAGCGGCGTCTCTGTCTACACTTTCCTCAAGGTGATGAGCGTCCAGATCCTGACTTCGAAAGCCGCCGATCGGGTCGCGGCTCCGGCCGCAATCCTGGCGCGGCTTGAGGGGCTTGAGGCGCATGCGCGGGCGGCAGAGGCGCGGCGCGAGCAGGTGCCGGCATGACCTCGCTCGCTCAGCGCCTTGCGCGTCCCGAAGTGCACGCGCTCGCTCCGTTCGACATCGGGGCGCGCGCCGCCGCCGGCTTGGCCGATGTCATCAGCCTCGACGCCAATGAAAATCCGTTCCCGCCGCTCGGATCCTCGGCGCTCGACGCCGGGATCAACCGCTATCCGGAGCCGCAGCCGGTGCGGCTTCGCCAAGTGATGGCGAGCCTCTACGGCGTTGCTCCCAGCGCGCTGGTCGTGACGCGAGGCGCCGACGACGCGATCGACCTGCTCATCCGGACCTTCTGCCGGGCGGGCGAGGACGCGGTGCTCGTCGCGACGCCCACCTTCTCCGCCTATGCCCACTTTGCGCAATTCCAGGGCGCGCGCGTGATCGAGGCGAAGCTGACGCCGGATTTCGATCTCGACAGTGAGAAATTTCTAGCGGCTGCACGAGCGGATTCGGGGCTGAAGCTTGCCTTCATCTGCTCGCCGAACAACCCGACCGGGAACCCGGTGCCGCCAGCGCAGGTGCTCGAGATCGCCGACGCGCTGCCCGAGACGATCATCGTCCTCGACGAAGCCTATATCGAGTTCGCCGACCTCGAGAGCTTGGCCGAGGCAGCCATGAGGCGGCCAAACCTCGTCGTGCTCAGGACCCTGTCGAAGGCCTATGGCCTCGCTGGCGCGCGCATCGGATCTGCGATTGCCAACGAAGAGTTGATCGCCCTTCTGCAGCGGGCGCTGCCCCCATATCCGCTTCCGACGCTCTCGATCGAGGCCGCGCTCGCCGCTCTGGCGCCAGCCCGGCGTGCCGTGCACCAAAACCGGATCGAGCGGATCCTGGCCGAAAGAACGCGGGTGGCCGAGCGCCTCGCCGTCTCACCCCTTGTTCGCAAGGTCCGTAGTGGTGGCGGCAACTTCCTCTTTCTCGAGGTCGATGACGCGCGGTCGCTTGCACGCAAGCTCGACAGCCTGGGCATTCGAGTCCGCTTCCGGGAAAATGCCGCGCCTGGCGGAGTCCGGCTGACGATCGGGACCCCCGAGGAGAATGACGCGGCTCTTGCTGCCTTCGGCGTGGGTGAGGGCCGCACCTCGTCGCGCCGGGCCGAAGTGGCGCGCGATACCCGCGAGACCCGGATCGCGGTGGCCGTTGACCTCGATCGCGCGGAGCCGCGCCGGATCGCGACCGGCATCTCCTTCTACGACCACATGCTCGACCAGGTGGCGGCGCATGCCGGCTTCTCGCTGATCCTGTCCTGTGACGGCGACCTCGATGTGGACGGCCATCACAGCATCGAGGACTGCGCGATCGCGTTCGGGTCCGCGCTCGGCCGCGCCCTGGGGGAGCGCCGCGGCATCGGCCGGTTCGGCTTCGCGTTGCCCATGGATGAGGCCGAGGCGCAGGTGCTGGTCGACCTGTCCGGCCGGCCGTGCAGCGTCTTCGAGGGCCGTTTCGAGGGAAGCCATATCGGCGCCTACCCGACCGAGATGACGGCGCACGTATTCCGCTCGCTCGCCGACAGCCTCGGCGCGTCGATCCATGTCCGAGTGTCGGGCGAGAACGATCACCATAAGACCGAAGCCTGTTTCAAGGCCTTCGGCCGCGCCCTTCGCCAGGCGATCCGCCTTGAGGGTGACGGCGTGCCCAGCACCAAGGGCATGTTGTGACCCAAGCCATCGTCGATCTGGGGTGCGGAAATCTGGGGTCGGTCGCAATCGCGCTTGAGCGGATCGGATCAGCGGCCTTTGTCACCGCCGACCCCGAGCGGATCGCTGCCGCCGAGCGGGTCGTTCTACCCGGCGTCGGGGCCGCCGGTTTCGCGATGGAAAGGATCGAAGCGCTCGGCCTCGGCGAGACGCTGCGTTCGCTACGCCAGCCGGTGCTCGGCATTTGTCTCGGGATGCAGTTGTTGTTTGAAGAGAGCGAGGAGGCCGACGTGCCGTGCCTGGGCATCATCCCGGGTGGGGTTCGAAAGCTCGAGCCTGCTCCGGAACGCCCCGTGCCGCACATGGGTTGGAGCCGCCTTGACGTGTCCGACCCGAACATCGGGCTGAGCGACGGCGACTATGTCTATTTCGCGCACAGCTTCGCCTGCGATGCCGGGCCGGCGACGGTCGCTTGCGCGCATTATGGCCACGAGATTCCGGCCGTGGTGGTGAAGGACAATTTCTGGGGCGCGCAATTTCACCCCGAGCGGTCGGGTGGGGTTGGTGCGCGCTTTCTCCAGGCGTGGCTGGCGGCATGATTCTCTACCCGGCCATGGACCTGATGGGCGGCCGAGTCGTGCGCCTGCGGCAGGGCCGGTTCGACGATGTCACGGCCTATGCCACCGATCCCGCAGAGGCCCTCGCCGACTTCGCGGCCGCTGGGGCCGAATGGGCGCATGTCGTCGATCTCGACGGGGCGCGGGCGGGGGAGCCGCTCCAGCACGACCTGATCGCTCGGCTGGCGGGCACCGCGAAGCTAAAGCTTCAGGTCGGGGGTGGCTTCCGCGCCCGAGAGCAGATCGCGCAGATGCTCGACGCCGGCGTCGCGCGCGTCGTGATCGGCAGCCTGGCGGTGAAGCAACCCGATCGCGTCCGCGCCCTCCTCGACGAGTTCGGCGGCGAACGGATCACCTTGTCGCTCGACGTCAGGTTGGAGAAGGGGACACCCCTGGTCGTCGCTTCTGGTTGGACGGAGGCATCGGCGCTTTCCCTCTGGGATGCGGCCGCGCTCTATCCTGATGCGCGTCACATCCTCCTCACCGACATCGGCCGCGACGGCATGCTTGCCGGTCCGAATTTCGCCCTGCTCGAGGAAGCGGCCGAGCGCCTCCCCGATGTGCGGATCCAGGCGTCCGGCGGCGTCGCATCGCTGGACGATCTGCATCGGCTGCGGACCGCAGGCGCGATCGTCGGCAAGGCGATCTGGGAGGGCCGCTTCACGCTCGCAGAGGCACTCGATGCCTGCGCGTAGGATCATCCCCTGCCTCGACGTGAAGGACGGGCGAGTCGTCAAAGGCGTGCAGTTCCGCGACCATCGCGACGCCGGCGGCATCATCGAGCAGGCGATGCGCTATCGTGACGAAGGCGCCGACGAGCTTGTCTTCTACGACATCAGCGCGAGCCCCGAGAGGCGTAGTCTCGACCTCGACTGGGTGCGGCGCATCGCTAGGGTGATCGACATTCCTTTCACCGTCGCCGGCGGCATCCGCAGCCGTGACCGCGCCGCCGAGTGCCTGGATGCGGGCGCCGACAAGATCTCGATCAACTCGCCCGCGCTGGAGCGCCCGGAACTGATCGGCGAGATCGCCCGCGACTTCGGCAGCCAGTGCGTGGTCGTCGGCGTCGATAGCCTCGCCATCGACGGCAGCTATGTCGTCAAGCAATATACCGGCTCGCCCGAATCGACGCGCGACTCCGGCCGTCAGACGCTCGACTGGTTGCTTGAAGCCGCCGAGCGCGGGGCAGGGGAGATCGTCCTCAACTGCATGCGGCAGGACGGCGTCCGCACGGGCTACGACATCGACCACACCCGCCACATCGTCGAAAAGGTCGACGTCCCGGTCATCGCCTCGGGTGGGGCTGGGGCACCGGAGCATTTCCGCGACGCCTTCGTCGAAGCCGGCGCGAGCGGCGCGCTCGCCGCAAGCGTGTTCCACGACCGGCTCATCGCAATCCCCGACCTCAAGGAGTTCCTCGCGACATGCGGGATCGAGATGCGCCGCTGAGGGCGCAAGACATCGACAAACTGGCGTGGGACAAGATGGCCGGTCTCATCCCGACCATCGTCCAGGATCGCGGCTCCAACCGCGTGCTGATGCTCGGCTATATGAATCGCGACGCGCTCGCGGCGACCTTCGCTACCGGTTTCGCCACGTTCTGGAGCCGGTCAAGGCAGCGACTGTGGACCAAGGGCGAGACGAGCGGCAACGTCCTCCGCGTGACGTCAATCCACGCCGATTGCGACGGCGATGCGCTGCTCGTTCAGGCCGAGCCCTCGGGGCCTATCTGCCACCTTGGGACGGCGAGCTGTTTCGGCGATTCGGAACCCGCGGGACCCGGTTGGCTGGCGGAGCTTTCGCGAATCGTCGCCAGCCGTGCCGCAACTGGCGACGAAGGCAGTTACACACGCCGACTTCTCGCCGAGGGACCGACGCGGATCGCCCAAAAGATCGGCGAGGAGGGCGTTGAAGTGGCGCTCGCCGGCGCGGGCTCCTCGCCAGAACATTGCGCGGAGGAAGTCGCTGACCTCTTCTACCATGTGACGGTGCTCATGGAGGCGAGAGGCTTCGGATGGAGCGAAGTCGTCGCCATTCTTCGTTCGCGGCATGCCAAGGCGGGAGACAAGGTTGAGTGATCTTTCGGTCTTCGCGGCCTTCGCCGAGGAACTCGCCGACGCGGCACGCCTCGAGGCGTCGTGCTGGAACCAGGCGGAATGGGCTGTAGAGGACAAGGGCGCAGACGGCGCGGCCTTCGACCCCGTGACTCGGGCAGATCGCGCGGTGGAAGGGGTCATGCGGGACCTGATCGCGAATCGTTGGCCGGATCATGGCATCGAAGGCGAGGAGTTCGGCATGAGCGTGAGCTCCGGGCGGTTCAGGTGGAGCCTGGACCCAATCGACGGGACCCGTTCCTTCATCTGCGGCCTCCCCACCTGGACGGTGCTGATCGCGCTTCTCGAGGGAGGACGCCCGGTGGTCGGCGTGATCGATGCGCCAAGTCTAGGTGAACGTTTCATTGGCTATGGTGAGATCGCAGAGATTGTCACTCAGTCCGGGCGCCGTCCGCTTCGCACCAGCGGGTGCCGCACCCTCAGGGAGGCTAGGCTGTCGAGCACCGATCCGTATCTGTTCGTCGGGAGTGATCGCAGCAGGTTCGAGCGGGTAAGAGAGCGGGTTCGCCTGACCCGATACGGCCTAGACGCTTATGCCTACGCACGGCTCGCCGCCGGCGGCCTGGATCTGGTTATCGAGAACAAGCTGGCTCCCCATGACAGGAACGCGCTGGTCCCCGTCGTGACGGCAGCAGGCGGAGCCGTGAGCAACTGGAGTGGCGGACAAGATCTTTCGGCGGGAGAACTGGTCGCTGCTGCCTCGAAGGAGCTGCTCGAGGAAGTCGTCGCTCTTCTCTCCCTCTCGCCCAATGATTCTCAAGCGGTTAGGAAGGGCCAGTGAGCGCGCGCGACGACAACTTGCCAAACGGTGCCGAGTTCGAGGCGCTTCTTGGCTCGATTCGCCACACCCCCATCGCGAGCGTCATTACCGATGCACGCCAACCCGATAACCCGATCGTCGAAGCCAATCCCGCATTTTGCCGGCTGACCGGCTATGCGCCGGAGGAGATCATCGGCCGCAATTGCCGCTTCCTTGCGGGGCCGGACACCGATCCGCGTCCTCGCGCCGAGCTTGCGCGCGCCGTCGCTGCAGGCGAGCCGGCGCTGGTCGAGCTCACCAACTATCGCAAGGACGGCTCTGAATTCCGCAACGCGGTGATGATCGCTCCGGTGCGCGACCAAGCCGGGGAGCTCGCCTACTTCATCGGTTCACAGATGGACGTCGGAAGCGGCGTCGATCTCGCGAGCGTCAGGGCACGCGACGCGAGGGCGCTGGTGTCCTCTCTCACCGTCCGCCAGCGCGAGGTTCTGGAGTTCCTTATCCGCGGGCTGCGCAACAAGCAGATCGCCGGGTTGCTGGGGATCGATGAGAAGACCGTGAAGATGCACCGCGCCCGCCTGCTCGACAGGCTGAACGCGCCCACATCAGCTGACGCCATCCGGATCGGTGTGGAGGCCGGCCTTCAGCTCAACGATCCCGAGTGATCGCGTAGCGCGCGATCGCCTCGAGCGGGGCCGCGCGCCGACCGAAAGCGTGGAGGTGGTCGATGGCCTGTTCGACCAGCAGACCGGCTTGTCGGCGGGCGCGCTCTTCTCCCAGCAAGGTCACGAAGGTGGCTTTCCCCTGCGCGGCATCCTTGCCGATGCGCTTGCCGACGGCGGCTTCGTCGCCGCTGCAATCCAAGAGATCGTCGGCGATCTGGAATGCCAGGCCGACGCATTGAGCATAGCCACGGAGGCTTAGGCGGTGGTCGGAGGGGGCCTCTCCAAGGATTGCGCCGGCGTCGGCGCACCAGCTGACGAGCGCGCCGGTCTTGAGGCGTTGGAGACGAGTAACCCCGTCGAGATCGAGCTCGATCCCGTCGGCGATGAGGTCGATCATCTGGCCGCCGGCCATCCCGGAAGCGCCCGCTGCGCGAGCGAGCTCGACCGTGAGGTGCGCCCTGATTTCCGCGGACGGATGTGTCGCGGGATCGGCGAGGATCTCAAAAGCAAGCGCCAACAGCGCATCTCCTGCGAGCACCGCCGTCGCCTCGTCGTACTGGCAATGCACCGTCGGTCGGCCTCGGCGCAGATCGTCGTCGTCCATGCAGGGGAGGTCGTCATGGATGAGCGAGTGGACGTGGACGCACTCGACCGCCAGCCCCGCCCACAGCGAATAGCTTTCGGGCACGCCGAACAGGTTCGCCGAGGCGACCGTCAGCAGCGGCCTAAGCCGCTTTCCGCCGATCGCGGCATAGCGCATCGCGTCGAACAGCCGCGCGCTCGGATCCTCGGGCTCCGAAAGCAGAGCAGTGAACATCGCGTCGATGTCGGCCCGGATGCGGTGGGTCGAGGAGGGCAAGCTCGGAGCTGGGCCGCGGCTGCTCATTCGATGGCAACCCGCTTGAACTCGGTGCTTTCCTCGTCCCCGCCGACGTCCTCAATCCGAAGCCGATAACGGCCGGCCAGCGCCTCGATGACTCCGGCGACGCTCGATTCGGGAGTCGACGCGGCCGCGGTTACCCCGACCACGCCGGCGCGGGGCAGGCGCGACCAGTCGAGCTCGGAAGCGTCCGGCACCAGCTGCACCGACCGGCAGCGAAGCGATGCGACCTCTGCAAGACGGCGGGCATTGGACGAGAAGTTCTCGCCCACGACGATCACTGCCGCGGCCCGGTCCGCAATCATCCGGATGGCTCGCTGGCGGTTCGTGGTGGCGTAGCAGATGTCGCTGGTGGGTGGCTCGACCAGGTCGCTGAAGCGGGTGCGCAGGACGTCGACGATCTCCTCCGCCTCCTCGACGGAATAGGTGGTCTGGACCGCTACTGCCGTCGGGGCCGCGGCGCGCAGGGGCAGCGCCGCCGCTTCCTCCGCCGATTTCACGACATGCGTGCTCCCCGCCGGGAGACGGCCGGTCGTGCCCTCGACCTCAGGGTGGCCCTGATGGCCGACCAGGATGATCTGCCGCCCGTCGCGATGGAAGCGCTCGACCTGGCGATGGACCTTCGCGACCAGCGGGCACACCGCGTCATAGGCGCGCAGGCCGCGCATCCGGGCTTCCTCGTGGACCGCAAGCGGAACCCCGTGTGCCGACAGGACGACCACGGCTCCGTCGGGGACCTGCGCCAGTTCCTCGACGAAGACCGCGCCCTCGGCCTCCAGTTCCCGAACCACCGCGAGATTGTGAACGATCGGCCGGCGGACGTAGACCGGCGCTCCATGCACCGCGAGGGCGTCGCGGACGGCGTCGATGGCACGGCGCACTCCCGCGCAGAAGCCGCGCGGATTGGCGAGCAACAGCTCGATCTCTGGACGGAAGTCGGCAGCGCCTGCCTTCAACAAGGCCGTGGTGGACGAAAGATCGGACATCGTAATCCTGCATCGCACCCCCGACTTTGGTGGTACGTGCAAAGATCAAGCGAATCCACATGGCCTAAAGCATGTATTGCATGCGGACCGACAAGCGGGTGAAGCCCGCCGGGATGCCGACGCGCACATCCCTGAAACGCGGCGCCCCGAAGCGGATGCGCGGATTACGTGAGAAGCCGAAGCCCTCCCGTGGTATCCGGAGCATGGTGTCGAGCTCCCGGTTCCTGTTCTCGTCGTGGAAGATCGACAGGGCATATTCGCCAGGCACGACATTCAGGGTCACGCGATGGGCCGATGCCGGCACGGTTCGCTTGATCGCTGCCGGGTCGTTGCGACAGTTCGGAAAATGCCGCGGCTCGCGGGTCAGGCAGAGATGAACGTCGCCCCGCCCGTTTCGCAGCCCCTCGATCGAGACCTCGACTTCGCTCATATTCTGCGCGGCGGTCAGCAGCAGGAGCGGCGTTGCGGCCGCGATCTTGAGGATATTCATAGGGTTGGACCGTACGCGCCGAGCGGCGTGCTCGCCATACATCCTTTGGGCGAGGTTTTCGAATGAGCGGCTCGCTAATCATCGTCGGTGGTGGGCTTGCCGGGTCGCTCGTGGCCCTCGCCTTCGCTCGACACCGCCCGGAGATCGACCTGATGCTCGTCGAGCAGGGCGAGACTCTCGGCGGAAACCATGTCTGGTCTTTCTTCGACACTGACCTCGACGCCGACGGCCGAGCCCTCGTCCAACCGCTCGTCGCGCGGCGCTGGCCCGCTCACGAGATCATCTTCCCCAAGCGGCAGCGGCGCCTGTCCGTCGGCTATAACAGCATCCGTTCGGAACGATTGGACAGGGTGGTCCGCGCCCGACTCCCGGCCGAGCGCATTTTACGTAGCCAGGTGGTCGAGCTCGCCGCCGACTACGTGCGGCTGGAAAGCGGCGAAAGGCTCGTCGCGGACGCAATTGTCGATGCGCGAGGCGCCGCGGACTTTCCGGGGATGGAACTGGCCTGGCAGAAATTCGTCGGCCGGACGTTCAAGACGTCGCGCCCTCACGGGCATCCGACCCCGATCATCATGGACGCCACCGTCCCTCAGGAGGATGGCTATCGCTTCGTCTACACGCTCCCGTTCGGCGAAGCGGAGCTGATGGTCGAGGACACCTATTATTCCGACGGCCCGGTTCTGGACGTGCCCACGGTTCACGAGCGGCTCGACGCCTATCTGGCGGGCTGCTTCGATGGAGCGACGGAAGTCATCGGCGAGGAGGCCGGAGTCCTTCCGATCGTGCTCGACGGTGCCGTTGAACCGTTGTGGCCGGATGCCGACCCGCTT
The DNA here is from genome assembly GCA_023417515.1 of Pseudomonadota bacterium. GTDB lineage: Bacteria > Pseudomonadota > Alphaproteobacteria > Sphingomonadales > Sphingomonadaceae > Allosphingosinicella. Next base: position 33,683 of record JAEZFL010000027.1, read on the forward strand.
CCGCGCCTCGGTCTTTGCGGCGGCTTCTTTCACCCGACGACCGGCTATTCGCTTCCCGATGCTGTCGCCAACGCCTTGCTCCTGACCCGGCAGCGCGACCTGTCGACCACGGCCTTGCACGACCTTCTGCGGCGCCGGGCGATCGCTCTGTGGGAGGAGCGCGGCTTCTTCCGCCTCCTCAACCGGATGCTGTTCCGGGCGGCGGCCGGGCCCGAGCGATATCGAATCCTCGAACATTTCTACCGGCTTCCCGAGGCGACGGTCGGCCGCTTCTATTCCTCATCCCTGTCCCGGATGGACAAGATCCGCATCCTCTCGGGGCGCCCGCCGGTGTCGATCCCGCGCGCGATCGGCGCGATCCGGAGAAGCGTGGCATGACCCGAAGCGCTGCAGTGATCGGGGCCGGCTTCGGCGGCCTGGCGCTCGCCATCCGGCTTCAGTCGGCGGGCATCGCGACCACGGTCATCGAGGCGCGCGACAAGCCTGGCGGGCGCGCCTATTTCTGGGAGAAGGAAGGCCACGTCTTCGACGCCGGGCCGACGGTAATCACCGACCCGGCCTGCCTCCGCGACCTGTGGGCGCTGAGCGGCGCCGACATGGCCGCGGACGTCGAGTTGATCCCGGTGTCGCCCTTCTACCGGTTGTCATGGCCGGATGGCACGCAATTCGATTATCTGAACGACGACGCGCGGCTCGACGAGCAGATCGCCGCGCTGGATCCGGCCGACGTCGAGGGCTACCGCAAGTTCCTGCGCTATTCGGCCGGGGTCTATGCCGAGGGCTATGAAAAGCTCGGCGCGGTGCCGTTCCTCGACTTCTCGTCGATGCTCAAGGCCGCGCCTCAGCTCGCCCGTTACCAGGCGTGGCGATCGGTCTATTCGATCGTGTCGAGCTTCGTTCGCAACGAGAAGCTGAGGCAGGCGCTGTCCTTCCACACTTTGCTGGTCGGCGGAAACCCGATGACGACGAGCGCGATCTATGCGCTGATCCACAAGCTCGAGCGCGACGGCGGCGTGTGGTTCGCCAAGGGCGGGACCAATGCGCTGATCGCGGGAATGGTCCGCCATTTCGAAAGGCTAGGCGGCACGGTTCGCCTGGGCGATCCGGTCGCGGCGATCGGTACGGACGGCGGCCGGCTGAGCAATGTGCGCACCCGCAGCGGCTGGTCCGCCAGCTTCGACGCGGTCGCTTCCAATGCCGACGTAGTGCGGACCTATGACATGGTCGAAGGCAAGCGCGGCGCACGGGCGGCGAAAAGGCTTCGCCGCAAGCGCTTCTCGCCGTCCTTGTTCGTAGTGCATTTCGGGACCGAGGGCGCGTGGTCGGACGTGCCGCATCATTCGATCCTGTTCGGGCCGCGCTATGACGGGCTGCTGAGCGACATCTACCGCGGGCACGGCCTGCCGGACGATCCGTCGCTCTACATCCATCATCCGACGGCGACCGATCCGAAGATGGCGCCGCCGGGAAAATCGACCTTCTACGCGCTCGCGCCGGTGCCGCATCTCGGCCAGGCGAAGCTCGACTGGGCGGTCGAGGGCCCGCGCTACCGCGACCGGATCCTGGAGATCGTCGAGGAGCGCATGCTGCCCGGCCTGGCGAGTCGGCTGGGGCCGGTGTTCCACTACACGCCGCAGGATTTCGAAACCGACCTCAATTCGCACTTGGGTTCGGCGTTCAGCCTGGAGCCGCTGCTCACCCAGAGCGCCTGGTTTCGGGTCCACAATCGCGACGACGAGATCGAGAACCTCTATTTCGTCGGCGCCGGCACTCATCCCGGGGCGGGCATCCCCGGCGTGGTCGGAAGCGCGAAGGCGACGGCGGGCCTGATGATCGCCGACCTGGCCGCCTGATGGGAAGTGCTGCTCCTTCTCCGGATCGCGCCGAACTGGTCGCCACCGCCGGCCACACGATCCGCGAGGGCTCGCGCTCCTTTCATGCCGCAAGCCAGCTGTTCGACCGGCCGACGCGAGAGCGCGCCTGGCTGCTCTACAGCTGGTGCCGGCATTGCGACGACGTCTGCGACGGTCAGGAGCTTGGCCATCGATCCGAGCGACAGGTCGCCGTGCTCGAAGACATCGAAGAGCTGACCCGGCAGACCCTGGCGGGCGCGCCGCCAAACTTGTTCTACTACCAGGCGCTCGCGGTCGTGCTCGACGAATGCGCCATTCCGCATCGTTATCTGACCGATCACCTGGCCGGTTTCGCGCTCGATACGAGAGGTTGGCGGCCGCAGGACGAGGGCGACCTGATCACATATTGCTACCATGTCGCCGGTGCGGTGGGATGCATGATGGCCGTGGTGATGGGAGTGGATCCCGGCGACGAGCGCACGCTCGAAAGCGCCTCGGCGCTCGGCATCTCCTTCCAGCTTTCGAACATCGCCAGGGACCTTCGGGAGGATCAGGAGGAGGGGCGCTGCTACGTCCCGGCGTCCTGGCTCCGCGAAATGGGAATCGATCCCGCCGGTCCGCTTCCGCTGGACGACAGGGACAAGCTCGCGAGGATCGCCGGGCAGCTCGTCGCACTGGCCGAACGCTATGAGCGGGAAGCGCGCGAGGGCGTTCCGAAACTACCGTTTCGGGCGCGCTGGGCGGTGCTTGCGGCAGCGCGCATCTATGGCGAGATCGGCCGGAGGGTCGCGGCGCTCGGGCCGTCGGCGTGGGACGAGCGCGTGGTGATCCGACGCCGGGTCAAGCTGCGCTTCCTGCTGTCGAGCTTCGTCGAGAGCCTTCGCGCAGGACGGGCCGGCGATCAGGCGGCTTTCACTGAAAGTGCGCGCTCGGCCGGGAGCCTCCACCAGGGAGTCGCCGGCGAGCGGTGATGCTCGTGGTGATAGCCGAAATGGAAGCAAGTTAGCAGCGAGAGCGCAGGACCGAGGCCGTTGCTTCGGGCGCGGTGCCGGTCGGCGAAGGGCTCGTCGCCGGCGCGGTGCGGCAGATAAGTGCCGAACAGGAAGAGCTGAAGCGACGACAGGATCGCCGGAAGCGCCCAGAATAGGAGCAGGTTCGCAAGGTGCGCGTCGAGAACGAGCACGTATGCGGCCACGGCGAGCGTGAGGACGCAAAGCTCGCGAAGTCCGAAATATTGACTGAAGAAGCGCCAGTACCAGGGCCAGAAGTGGCGCGGATGGTCGGCGTCGAAATCGGGATCGGCCGCGGTGCCGGCGTGGCGGTGATGGTCGAAATGCTTCGCTGAAAGCCGGTCGAAGGAGAAACCCGCGTAGAGGATCAGCGCGAGCCGGCCGAAGGCGCGATTGAGGGCGGGCCGCCCCGGCGCGAGCGCGCCATGCATGCAATCGTGGGCGACGATGAACAGGCCAACGCTCAGCCAGCATTGCAGGAGAACGAGCGGCAGGGCGAAGAGCAGCGCAGATCCGTCGAGTGGCAGGAAGAGCACCGCTAAAATGTGCACAGCCAGCCATGTGGCGATGACCCAGATCGCGAGGGAAAGGCCGATCGCTGTCTGCCGGGCGCGGGTCACGGCGTCCCGCTCCGTTCCCTTAACTGTTGCTTCAGGCGGCCAAGCGGCGGCGCGTAAAGAAAGCCGAAGGAGACGGCGCCGTCGCGCTCGCGAACCGCATGGTGGAGCCTGTGCGCCTGGACGAGATGCTTGAGATAGCCACTGCGCGGGACCGGGAAGAAGGAGAGGCGGCGGTGGACGAGCCCGTCGTGGAAGATCGCATAGACGATTCCATAACCCGCCATGCCCAGAGCCACCCACCACAAGAGGGGCCAGGTCTCGCCGAGCACGAACAGGATCAGGCTGAGCAATGCGAAGACCACCGCGTAGAGATCATTGCGCTCGAACAGACCGTCGCGCGGCTCGTGGTGGGAGCGGTGCCAGCCCCAGCCGAAGCCGTGCATGACGTGGCGATGGACGAGGTTCGCGACCACCTCCATCGCCGCCACCGTCGCGAAGGCGATCGCCAGTCCGAGAGCCCAGGATTCGCTCATGGAATGGCACTAGGATTTGGGAGCATGGCCGTCCACCTCGGCGAGCCGGCTACCGCACAAAGCGGGTAGGGCCGGTGACGGCCTCGACCTGGGCTTCGGTAAGGCCGAATTGCTCGAGCGAATAGAGGTGGCTCCTCAGCCGGCGATGGCGCTTTTGCTCGAGGTAGCGCGCCATCCGCGTCTCGACCTCGGGGAGCAGCGGCATGCCGAGGGTTCGGTACACCTTGCGCATCGTGGCGGGCCAATCCTCGTTGATCTCGTCGAACGTCACGTCGACCTGCGGCCCGCCAAAGCGCGCGCGAGCCTCTGAGGTGCGGTGCTGTCGCAGAGCGACCTTGCGAAGCCATTCGCGGCCGATCCAGTGCGGGTCGACCGCGTCGGATTGGACCCGCATCTGGTTGTGAACAAGCGAAGCCGACGAGGCGACCAGGGCCGGCGCCGGCCGGTCGAGACAGACGAGCCGAGCGTCGGGGAAGGTGGCGAGGACCGAGCCGAGGTCCTGGGTCATCTGGGGGAGCTTGAGGACCCATGGACGGCCGCCGGGCTCGCGGCGGAGCCAGGCGATGGTCTGGAGTAGGCGCTTGAACTCGGCATAGACGGGCCGGGTGTCCGTGGTCTCGCACGCGTCGGCGAAGCTCGGCACGCGCCATTGCGCCTCGTAGGCCGAGCCGAAGACGGCGATATTGTGGAAACCGATCTCCTCGTCGGGCTCGGCGGTGGCGGTCGGGTGGATGACGTCGAAATCGGGGTTGAGCCAGCGCGCGACTCGAAGCGCGATCCAGCCGCGCAGGCGACGGTCGTCTATCGCTTGGCGCCGGGCCCTGGCCGGCACCGGGTTCCAGCTCTCGAAGAATCGCGTGTGTGCTAAGCGCGCGTCGCGAGCGAGCAGGCGTTGCATTCGGGTGCTGCCGGAGCGCATCTGACCTAAAATGATGATTGGCGCTCGGATCGGGTGCTCGAGGATTTCCATATGGCGTTGCCACAGCGCGTGCATGCGGGCGCGGTTCGCGAGGGCTGCAACCAGTTGGCCATAGGCGATGACCCGGCCCAGCGAAGTCAGTCGCGCCTCTTCATGAAGCGCCTGCGTCAGGATCTGGAGCCGATCCGACCATCCTGAATCGTCACCCAACGCATTGAGTCCGGTCCTCGCGCGCGCCGCTGCGATCAGGACATCGGGTTCGAGAACCGGGCGGGGTAACCAGCCGGTCCGCCAGGCGCCTTCCAAACGCGCGTTGAGACGGACGCGGCCACGGTCCGCGGCCGTTGCTGAAGTGCCACCACTTTCATTTACGTCAGGTTGGACCGGTCGCACGCAAGTCTGCATGATCACACCAACACACATGCTTCGGGATCGTGCCCCAACCGAGCATTTGCGGCAGAGTACACCGGAGACCCACGTCTGCTTGCCTCACATCAGCATCCCAAAGCGGCCAGTCTGCTTCCGGCCATCAGCCGTCGGTCGACTCAGCGCCAATCGAGGCCGCTCGAGGATGCGGTCGAGCGTCCCAGAAGCGGGCCGGGAAGCTCGTTGGATCAATGTGCGCGAGTGGTAAAAAGGGGAACATGCTCGGGTTTCACCGGACAATGCGAAGACGCTCCTAAGGCTCATGACCGGATTGCAGATACCGTACGTCGAACTCATCTACTTTTGACGACCTTGTCTCAGTTGAGGATGCGCACCATGCGGGCCGATAATACGACCAGTTCTTCACCGGTTCGAAAGCGATCAGGACGCATCCTTTTCATTGTCCCACGGAAGTAGGGAGGTGAGGCTCGCCGCCAGCTCGGCGTTACGGAAAGGTTTGGTGAGTCGCGGCAGCTCCGGAGCGATCCCGTCGACTTCGGCATAGCCGGACACGACCAGGATCGGCAGATCGGGCATGATCTCGCGCACCGCGCGGGCGAGGTCGGTGCCGTTCATGCCGGGCATAAGATGATCGGTCACGACGATATCCGGCAACGTGCCCTTTCGCACCAGATGGAGCGCGTCCTCCGCGGAACTCGCTTCGACCACCTCGAACCCGAGATCAATGAGCATGTCGGCAGTGCTCATGCGCACCAACTCCTCATCATCGACGAGAAGCGCGGTGCCGCGCCTCGCCATGGTAATCGCGCTTTCATGTTCCTTGCCCTCGGTACGAGTCGGCTCCTCACTGACCGGCAGCCAAAGCTCTACCGTCGTCCCCTGCCCGAGCACGCTGTCTATGGTGAGGCCTCCACCAAGCTGGGCAGCAAGGCCATGAACCATCGAGAGGCCGAGGCCGGTGCCTTTTCCCACACCCTTGGTCGAGAAGAAGGGCTCGATCGCGCGCCGGCGCGTATCCTCGTCCATTCCCGCGCCTGTGTCGGTCACGCCCAGGCGAATGTAGACTCCCGGCTCCAGGCCGGAGGGATGCTGGGTGTGGACGCTCTCGCGCATTGCCCTGATAGTCAACTCGCCGCCGTCCCGCATTGCGTCTCGCGCGTTGACGGCAAGATTCAGCAGCGCCATCTCGAGCTGGTTCTGGTCGGCCTTGGCCGGCGGCAGCTTCGGCTCGACATCGAGGCGGATGTCGATGGTGGGTCCGAGCGTTGAACCGATCAGATCCGCCATGCTCGCGACCAGCCGCTCCAGATCCACCGCTACGGGCTGGAGCGGCTGGCGTCGGGCGAAGGCGAGCAGCCGCTGAACGAGGGTCTTTGCTCGCTCCGCTGATTGCAGCGCTCCATCGATCAGCCTGCGTTCCCGCTCGCTGCCGATGCCCTTGCGCACCAGCATGTCCAGCGACCCGATGATGGGGGTGAGCAGGTTGTTGAAATCGTGCGCGACGCCGCCGGTCAGCGTTCCCATCGCCTCCATCTTTTGGCTCTGGCGCAGCGCCTCCTGCGCCGCCTCGAGCTCCTGTTCCCGCGCTTTTGCCACGCTGAGATCGCGGCCGACGGCGATGAAGTTCCTGCCGCCCGGCTCCGGCGCGACGGTCCACTCGATAGGCTTCCAGCCCCCGCTGCGCGTTGCGATGCGGTTCTCGAAGCGGGTCGGTTCATTGTCCTCGGCCATGCGCGCGATGGCTTCTAGCGTGGGCTCTGCGTCATCGGGATGCATGAAGCTCGCATATCCGCGCGAGAGCAGCTCGCCTTCGCTCCAGCCCAAGACCCATGTCCAGGCCGGGCTGACCGCCAGCATCATGCCTTCGTAGTCAGCCCGCGCGAGCATGTCCTGGGACAGGTTCCACAGCCGGTCGCGCTCAGCCACGCGCGCAGCGACCTGTTCCTCCAGCGTGTCGTTCAGCTCGCGGAGCCGGGTTTCGGCCTCCCTGCGCTCATTAATGTCGACGGAAGCTCCAAACCAGCGCACGACCTCGCCGGTGCTCGCGTCGCGATAGGGCTCGCCGCGGACGAGGAACCAGCGATATTCGCCGCTGCGCGAACGGATGCGGTGCTCGACCATGTAGGTCGTGCCGGTGCGGCGCGCACGGTCGAAGGCTGCCGCCGTGGCCGCCGCATCGTCCGGATGGATGTGGTCAGCCGTCACCCCGGACGCGGTCTCCGGCTGCGCGGTCGCCCCAGTATAATCGAACCACTGCTTGTTGAAGAACTCCGCACGTCCCTTGGCGTCGGTGATCCACACGATCTGCGGAACTGCGTCCGCCATCAGCCGGAACCGTGCCTCGCTCTCCCGGAGCGCCGCCTCGGCCTCGTGGCGTTCGGATACGTCCTTGAAGATCACCGCGACCTGCCGGTGTTCGGCCGCATCGACGCGAAAGGCCGCCAGCTCGAGGTGGCGCCCGGTTTCGACGAGCTCGCGCTCGAATCGGATTGGCTCGCCCGTCAGGAGCACGTGCCGGTAGATGTCGGCCCAGGCGTCCGCTTCATCTTTCGAGACGATCTCGCGCAGCCGCTTGCCTACGATGTCGGCGATGCCGGCATTGGCCTGATAGGCAGGATTGGCCTGCACATGGATGTAGTCGGACAGCGCGCCTTCCGGCCCGTCGATGAATTCGATGACGCAAAAGCCCTCGTCCATCGCCTCGAACAGGGTTCGAAAGCGCAGCTCGCTTTCACGTAGGGCAAGCAGCCGGGCGCGAGCCTCATATTGCCGGCGCCGCGCGCGCAGCGAAGATTGGGCCAGGCTGATCAGGGTCGTCGGGTGGAAGGGGCGTTCGAGGAAGGTGACGTTTCCAAGCAGCTCCAGGTGCCGTGCCGCGGCCGGGTTGCGCTCGAGCCCGCCACCGCGCTTCGTGAGCAGGATAAACGGCAGGTCCGACCATTCCTCCTGGTCCGCGATCCACGCGGCGAGCGGCTGGACGTCGGTCGTCGCGATCGCCTCCTCGGTCACGATGACGAAAGCGGCTCCGGCGTTTAGCTCGTCGATGACGGTGCTGAGCGTGGGGCACGCGGTCGCTTCGATCCCGCTCTCGGCCAGCATGGAGACGGCGATGGCCGAGTCCCGCCCCCGTGGCGCGAGCACGAGCGCGCGCTCGGAAAGAGTCGATCGCTTCACGCGTCGCTGCGCTTGAGCAGGTCAGCGTCACCGACCAGCGAGGGAACGCCTTTCAGGACGCCTTGAAACGCGGCTAGCGGCGGTCCCAGCGTGATGCCGCGGCTGCCGATCTGATATTCGCGGATAGTATCCTCGTGCGCGCCGCTGCGCTTCTTGACGACCGAGATCGCACGGCGGATGCGCCCGGTCGCCTCGAAATAGCGCAGCAGCACCACCGTGTCCGCCAGATAGGTGACGTCGACCGGCGTCTTCATGTCGCCGACAAGGCCGTGTTGGGCGACGGTGAGGAAGGTCGTGGCGCCCCTGCGGTTCAGATATTGCAGCAACTCGTGAAGATGGAGCACGAGCGCGCTCTCTCCGGGCATCGAGGCCTGATAGCCATTCAAGCTGTCGATCACGACGGTTCGGGCGCCGTGGATCTCGACGCAGCGACGCACGCGCTCCGAAAGCTCTCCGGGCGTCAGCTCGGCAGCGTCCACCTGTTCGAGAACGAGCAGTTCCTTCTCGACCATCTTCTCAAGGTCGATCCCGAGGCCTTTTGCACGCTCGATGAGCAGTCCCAGCTCTTCGTCGAACACGAACATGGCGGCACGCTCACCTCGATCGACTGCGCTCTTGATGAAGGTGAGGGTCAGCAGCGACTTGCCGGTTCCCGCGGGCCCCAGAATGAGCACGCTGGACCCCCGCTCGACGCCGCCGCCGAGGAGCGAGTCCAGCTCCGGCGACCCGCTCGGCACCGGCTCGCGCGAGATGCGCTGCTTGTGCTCGGCGGAGACGAGACGCGGGAACACGCGAACGCCCCCGGTCTCGATCGCGAAATCGTGGAAGCCGCCGCGATAGCGGCGGCCGCGATACTTGATGACTCGAAGCCGCCGCCGCTCGGCCCCATATTCGGGCGCCAGCTCCTCGAGGCGGACGACGCCGTGGGCGACGCTGTGCACGGTCTTGTCCAGCGTCTCGGTCGTCAAGTCATCGAGCATCAGGACGGTGGTCGCCTGGCGCGAGAAGTAATGCTTGAGCGCAAGGATCTGGCGCCGATAGCGCAGCGAGCTCTGCGCCAGCAGCCGGATCTCCGACAGGCTGTCGAGCACGACCCGCTGCGGCCCCACCCGCTCGAACACTTCGAAGATGCGCTTGGTCGTCTCGCCGAGTTCCAGGTCTGAGGAATAAAGCAGGCTCTGCTGCTGGTCCTCATCGAGCAGGCTTTCGGGCGGCACCAGCTCGAACACCTCGACGCCGTCCAGCGACCAGCCATGCGACTCTGCCGTCGCGCGCAGCTCGTCTTCGGTTTCGGAAAGCGTGATGTAAAGCGTGCGCTCGCCAACGGCGGCCCCGGCCATCAGGAATTGCGCGGCTATGGTCGTCTTGCCGGTTCCGGGGCTTCCTTCGAGGAGGAAGACGCGGCTCCGCGCGAACCCTCCTTGCAAAACATCGTCGAGGCCCTCGATCCCCGTGTCTGCATCAGCGGGTCCATCATGAGGCACAAGTCGTCTCCAGCATGTGCCGCTCGGAATCGGCACGATCTGCCCCTGCTAGCATAAGTCTCGCCGGTACAACCTCTGTTCGGCGGGAGGAGTTCGTCCCCGCCGCCCGATCAGCGCCCTCGCACTCACACGCGGCAACTCGGCACGACGCGCGAACGGCTCGGCGGGTTCCAGATGAAGAAGCGCGGCGACTTTCGAAAGAGGCGCTTTCGCCTACCCTCGAAGTGCGTGCGCTCCACCAAACCAGTAGAATCGCGGGTTCCAATGTCTGCAACGGGTCCTTCGGGCTTGGCGACCCTCCTCTAAGCGTCCGCGCTTTCCTTGCCTTCTCCGCAAGCTGCCAGTCCGCATTTGGCCAGACTGCTTCAACCCGGACCCTCATTCTCGTCGAGGCCGAATTCTCGGCCGTTGAGGAGAAACAGTGTGGGATATTCGATTTACGATCCGGGACAGGATCATCGCCCCGCCTGGAATGCGGGGCACAAGCTCGGAGCAAAGAGGCCACTGAAGCCGAAGCAGGTCTGGGCGATCCGTTTCTGGTTGGAGCGGGAGTTGAGGCTCAGGGATCGCGCCCTTTTTGATCTAGCGATCGACAGCAAGCTGCGTGGCTGTGACCCCCGTGAAGGTGCGCATCGGTGATCTGGTGACCAGCGTTGAGGTTGAGGACGCCTTCGCTTTAGCCGAGGGCACAGAAGTCTGATTGAGCTCGGCGAGCATCCTTGGCGGGAATGCTCGCCGGGTAGCTTTGGGTGGCGTCATCTGCTTGCTGCCTAGTGGCTGACGGCTGCGTAGCGCATCCTCAAGCGAGCAGCAGACGGTCCGAAATCGGCCAGATTGCGCCGTTCGAGGAAGCATCTTGATCGACGCGATCCTTCATGCGAATCCTCGTGCTCCGGCCGCGGCGTGAGCCTTTGTCGGGACCCGCGACTGTACCCAGTGGGTGTAGCCAGGGTTAATTCGTCCGGAAAAGTCGTCCGTGTTTCCAATGTCTTAGAAGGCTAACGGCAGCCACATCGCTTCCTGCCGCCCCAGCCAACAGACCATCAGGAGTCGGTATGGCTGGAGCATGGGCTTCGGCCTGTTCCTGCTGCGTCACGGAGCAATGCTCGCGAGAGCCCGGTCCAAGCCAGGCGAGCAAGGGCGCGCAGCTCGCTGCAGCCGCTCCCTCCCCCTATCGAGCCGCCGCAGCGCTTTCGAAGCGGGGGAACAGGATGTTGTTCTCGATGTGGATGTGCTCGATCAGGTCATCGCTGAGCCGCGCGGCGCCGGCATAGAGGGCCCGCCAGGTACCGCAGGCCCCGTCCGGCACCGTGAAGTTGTCGGTCAGTTCTGCGACTCGCTCAAGCATTTCCCCATGGTCAACATGGTCGTGGCGCATCTGGGCGATCGGCCCGTCCAGCGGATTGGCGCCCTGCCGGCGCATCGCCGGGAAGAGGATCAGCTCCTCCTTCCTCATATGCACCTCCAGCTCGCCGAGCGCGTGCTGGAGCATGTCGGCAAGCCCGGCCGGCACGCCCGGCTTGCCGGCATGGACCTGTTCAACCCGGCGGGACAAGGCGATCAGTTCCGGCATCTGCTGGCGATGGACTTCGTGATAGCGGGTGACGATGTGGTCGATCAGCGCGCCGATGTCCTCCGGCAGCGCCGATTCCGGCGTTCCATCGAGCTCCGACAGCTCGTCGACAAGCAAGTCGACGTCGACGCCGCGCCTGCGTGCCGCTTCATCGAGCGGCACGTCGCCATGGCAGCAGAAATCGATGCCGAACCGGCGGAAGACGTTGGTCGCCCCCGGCAGGCTGGCTGCTATCGCACCGACATTGCGCTGCCGGAGCGGCTCCATCACTTCTCCATCTGTCATAACCTGATCCTTCCGCTGACCTTTTTGCCGTCACGGCAGTCCTGTGGGTTCGGTAAGCGCCAGATTCGCGGCGCCGGATGAGGCAGATCAATAACGGGCCGATCTCGTAACCCTGTCGCGCCGGGCAACAGCGCTTCGGCGACGATGGCCTATGAGGCGGGTCGACGGAATTTGCGGCGCTCGCGGCGGGGCGACGCACAGTCTTCAGTTCCGGCCCCCACCTTCGATGCCACCTGCGGTGCGATCCTCCCTATATTGGTGGGGCAGGATTATTGCCTCGCCCCCGCGACGTTCGCGCGGCTGAGCGGCCGCGACCGCACCGATCACGATGTCGCGAGACGGAATCCAAGGCGCGCCTTTTCCGCGACCTCGCTGCCGGTCTGCCGGCGGGAAGGGCGGGACGGCGCTTTATTCAGGAAAGGAAAGGAACATGAGCAAGGAATTCGAGAACAAGGTCGTGATGGTGACCGGAGCCGCCTCCGGAATCGGCGCAGCGATCGCGCGACGCCTCGGCGCCGAGGGTGCCAAGGTGGTCGTCGCCGACCTCAACGAGCAGGCCGCCGCGGAGCTCGCGGCCGAGATCGAGCGCAACGGCGGAGTTGCCGCTCCGGTGCTCCAGGACGTCGGCGACGCAGCGTCGGTCGAGCGCTCGGTCAAGTTCGCGGTCGACAGGTTCGGAGCGCTCCACGGCGCCGTCAACAATGCCGGAATCGGCGGCGGCAACGCGCCGATCGGGGATTACAGCCTGGAGGATTGGAACAAGGTCATCGCCGTCAACCTGAGCGGCGTCTTCCACGGCCTCAAATATCAGCTCCCCGCGCTCGCCGAGGCGGGCGGCGGATCGATCGTCAACATCGCGTCGATCCTCGGTTCAGTCGGCTCGCCCAACGTGTCGGGCTATGTCGCGGCCAAGCATGGCGTGGTCGGCCTCACCAAGACGGCGGCGCTGGAATATGCCTCGCAGGGCATCCGCGTGAACGCCATCGGCCCGGGCTATATCGACACGCCGCTCCTCGAAATGCTCGAGAAGGAGCAATATGACGGGCTCGTCGGCCTGCATCCGATCGGCCGCCTCGGCCGTGCCGAGGAGGTCGCGGAGCTGGTCCTGTTCCTGCTGTCGGACCGCGCCTCGTTCGTCACCGGGAGCTACCACCTCGTCGACGGCGCCTATACGGCGCAATAACCCTTGCACGCCCCCTGCGCCCACATGCCCACTCCGCCGGACGGCGCAGAGGGCGGTCGTGGGCGCCGCCCCGCGCTACAGGAGCACGGCGGCGGGATCGGGGCCGATGACGCGCGGGTGGAGCCATAGCAGGGCCAGGTAGAGCGCGGTCCCGCCCACCAGAGTCATCACCGCCCCACCCGATCGCCAGCGCCGCGCTGCCGGGTGACGAAACCAGGCGGCGAAGGGGAGGGCTGAGGTCGGCGCGGCGAGCCGCTCCCATTCGGGCCCAAGCTGTCGACGCTTGCGCCGGTCGACGATCGTCATCCCGGTCAACGCGAACAGGCCGAAGCCGCCGAACATGATCAACGGTACCAGTTCGCCGTTGGCCAGGATGTGCGCCAGCGCCCACAGGGCGAAACCCCAGAGCAACGGGTGCCGCGTCACTCCGACCAGGCCGGGCGCCGTGGGATCATAGCCTGCCGAAGTGAAGCTCACCGACAGCGGATTGGGGCTCGCCGCGCCGCCGACCATCAGCATGCAAGCCGGCAGCATCAGCACGAGCGCGGCCCGGTAATGGTCCAGCGAAGCGGCCCAGAGCGGCACCACGGGCGCTCGGATCGCGGCGACGATCAGCCAGGCGAGCAGCGCCAGCGACAATAAGGAATAGCCGATCAGGTAGGTGCGCTCGCCGAGCTGAGCCACCAGCCCCGCGCGCAGCCCCGTGCGCGACGGCAGGACATGGGCGGAGAGGAAGACAGCGAGGGCGAGCAGGAACTCGAGCATGCGGGGTTCTTAGCCAGCGGAACGGAGCGCCGCAAACGCCCCTTTTTGACACGCCTTGACCTCCCAGAGCAGGTGAGCTAATGATAATCATTAGCAGGAGATATCAGGTGGTCTGTCCTGAATGTGGTGAAGTGGCCGCGCCTGGGCCGTTCGACGCCCGGCGAGCGGGCGCCGCTCAAGGACCATCGCGGATTTCCGAGCTGCTGAACGCATTGCGCGGCGCACCTGCCCCGAGGCGGAAGCCCCACGAAGGGCGTTGGTGATGGAATATGGCGATGCCATCACGGCCGACGCTCTGCACCGGGCGGTCGAGATCGCACGCAAGCGCCTGCGCAAGGACCAGCTTCCGTTCGCGGCGGTTGCGTCGGATGCGGTCGCTCAGGCCTTCTGCGTTTGCGTGGTGGACGGCGAAGATGCTGCCGAAGGGCGGGTTTCCGACGTGCACAAGCAACTCATCGAGACCGTGATCGCCAGGCTGGAGGCCGGCCCTGGTCCTGACGAACCTCCCATGACGGAGACCGACCCATGGCATTGAAGCACGCACGCCCGGGTGAGGTCGTGCACCTCCAGACGTTCCCAAGCGAGAAGACCTCGGCCCTCGTCAAATCGGATCGATTCGAAGCGGTCCGCCTGGTCGTTCGGGGCGGGGCGTCGATCCCGTCTCACAAGGTGGACGGCTTCATCACCCTCTACTGCCTTGACGGACATGTGATGTTCGAGGCGGACCGCAGCGTCGAGCTCCGGAAGGGCGACTGGATCTATCTGGATCGCGGAGCGCCACATGCGCTGAGAGGAATAGAGGATTCCGCTCTGCTGCTGCACATCATGTTCGACCGCTGATCGCCCGCGCTGGCGAAGAGGGAAACCGCCCCGCGGCAAGATGCCTTTTTCGTCGCGCAATGCGCTGGATCAATCCACACCATATTGAGGAATGCTATCCCAATCACCACAATATGTTGGGAGGATAGGATGAGCTTCGACGTCGCGATCGCAGAGGAAATCTGGACTGCCAAATACCGCTATATGCCGCGCGACGGCGAGGCGGACCAGGATTTCACCGCCACCGCTGCGCGGGTCGCGCGGGCGGTGGCCGAGGCCGAGCCCGAGGAGGCGCGCGACTCATGGCGCGCGCGCTTCTTCGACTCCATCCGCGACTTCCGATTCATCCCCGCGGGTCGGATCATCGCCGGCGCCGGCACCGGCCGCGCGGTCACCCTGTTCAACTGCTTCGTCATGGGCACCATCCCCGACAGCCTCGAGGGCATCTTCGCGCACCTGCGCGAGGCGGCGGTGACGATGCAGCAGGGTGGGGGAGTCGGCATGGACTTCTCCACCATCCGTCCCAACGGCAGCGCGGTGCTCGGGGTCGGCGCCGAGGCGTCTGGGCCCTTGTCCTTCATGGACTGCTGGGACGCGATGTGCCGAACCGTCCATTCGGCCGGCCAGCGCCGCGGCGCGATGATGGGATGCCTGCGCATCGACCATCCCGACATCGAGGCGTTCATCGAGTCCAAGCGCGATCCCAACCGCTTCCGCAACTTCAACATTTCGGTGCTGGTCAGCGACGCCTTCATGGCCGCGCTCGCCGCCGACGCGGAGTGGCCGCTGGTGTTCGGCGGCGAAACCTATCGCACCGTCCGGGCGCGCGACCTGTGGAACAAGCTGATGCGCGCCACCTATGACAGCGCCGAGCCGGGCGTGATCTTCGTCGACCGCGTCAACGAGGCGAACAATCTCGGCTATTGCGAACAGATCAGCGCGAGCAATCCGTGCGGCGAGCAGATGCTTCCGCCTTATGGCGCTTGCCTGCTCGGCTCGATCAACCTCGCCAGCCTGGTCGAGCGGCCGTTCGAGGCCGACGCCGAGGTGGACGAGGCGGCGCTCGCCGAGCTGACCCAGACCGCGGTTCGAATGCTCGACAACGTCATCGACATCTCGCGCTATCCGCTGCCCCAGCAGGAGGCCGAGGCCAAGGCCAAGCGACGCATCGGCCTCGGCATCACCGGCCTGGCCGACGCGCTTCTGTTCTGCGGTGCGGCCTATGGCAGCCCTGCGGCGGTGGAGCTCACCCGCCGCTGGCTCGAGGTCATCAAGCGCGAGGCCTATCGCGCCTCCGCCCGGCTCGCTGCCGAGAAGGGGCCGTTCCCGCTCTACGACCCGGTCATGCTCGACCGGCCCAACCTGGCGTCGCTCGACGACGCGACTCGCGCCTTGATCGCCGAGCACGGCCTTCGCAACGGCTGCCTGACCTCGATCGCTCCGACCGGCACGACTTCGCTTCTCGCCGGCAATGTCTCGTCGGGCATTGAGCCGGTTTTCGCTTATTCCTACACGCGCAAGATCCGTCAGCCCGACGGCTCGACGCGGGAGGAGAAGGTCGAGGATTACGCGCTTCGCGTGTGGCGCAGCGTCAAGGGCGACGCGCCGCCGCCCGAGGAGCTGTTCGTCAGCGCCCAGACGCTGAAGCCAGCCGATCACCTGACGATGCAGGCCGCGGCCCAGGAGCTGGTCGACAGCTCCATCTCGAAGACGGTCAATTGCCCCGAGGATATCGGCTTCGAGGATTTCGCCGACATCTACGTCGAGGGCTACGCGCTTGGCTGCAAGGGCCTCACCACCTACCGCCCCAATGCGGTGACGGGGTCGGTGCTGTCCGTCGAGGCGAAGGCGCCGGCCAAGGGCGAACCCGCGCCGCTCCCGGAGCCGGTGCTGGAGCCGCGTGCCGAGGCGCTGGAAGGCACGACCTACAAGCTCAAATGGCCCGACAGCCCGCATGCGGTCTATGTGACGATCAACGACATCGACACGCCGAGCGGGCGGCGGCCGTTCGAGATCTTCATCAACTCCAAGAATATGGAGCATTATGCCTGGACGCTCGGCCTGACCCGGATGATCTCCGCTGTCTTCCGCCGCGGCGGCGACGTGTCGTTCGTCGCCGACGAGCTGAAGGCGGTGTTCGATCCGCGCGGCGGTACCTGGATGCAGCGCAAATATGTCCCGTCATTGCTTGCCGCGATCGGCGGCATCATCGAGCGCCATCTCGGCCAGGCTCAGCCGCTGCTCCCGGTGATCGAGGAGGCCGATGCCCAGGCCGCGGTGCGGCCGGGGCCGAGCTGCCCGCAATGCGGCGCTGCCGGCATTATCAAGATGGAAGGCTGCAGCAACTGCCTGGAGTGCGGCTTTTCCAAGTGCGGCTGATCAGCCGGTGTCGTCGCCGGAGAGCTGCTCGAGACGCTCGCGCCGGAGCAGCTCGACCCGGTCGCCCGGGATGAGCGTGATCAGCCCCGCCTTGCGCAGCGATGTGAAGGCGCGGCTGACCGTCTCCTTGGTGAGCCCGAGATGGTCGGCGATGTCGGCCCGGGTCATCGCCAGGCGGACGATCTCCCAGTCCGAATTGCGTGCTTTGGCGCGGTCGAACATGGCGAGGAGGAAGCTCGCCACCCGCTCGGTCGCGGTCTTCCGCCCGAGCAGGACGATCTGCTCGCGGGCGGCGCCCAGCTCGTGCGCGGCCATGGCGTAGAGCTCGCGGCCGATGTCGGGATGGTCCTCGACGAACCGGTCGAACCGCTCGCGCGGGAAGCGGCAAATTTCGACCGGCTCCAGCGCTTCGGCGGTATAGGCATGGACGTCCTCCAGAGTCAGGCCGAGGAAGTCGCCGGCCTGGACGAAGCTGGCGACCTGCCGGCGTCCGTCCGGCAGCAGCCGGTACAGCTTCAGCATTCCGCGCGTGACGTTGTAGACGAGCTCGGCGCTATCGCCCTCGTGGAACAGGCACTGGCCGGCTTCGGCGCGTGTGGTCGAGCCCAGGGACTTGAGTTCCGCCAGCTCCTTCGCCTTGAGCACGCCGCAGAAGGTTTCGAGGCGCACCGGGCACAGTCCGCACGGGTGATCGCGCGGCAGCGCAGCCAGGCGCGGGCCACGCCCTGCCTTCACCGCGGTCAGACCGCGCCGGCATGGCGTCCCGCGCTCGCGGCGAGATGCGCGTCGAACGCGGCGGCGACGGACCTTACCAGCGGCCGGGCGGCGGGCACCACGCGGACGGCGTAGCGCGCCCGCTCGACCAGGCCGTCCTCTTCCATCCGGGCGAGCGCGTCGACCGGATAGATGGCGTCGGGATCTTGCCCGAACGGGGCGCATGCCTCCGCGACGTCGACCTCATAATCGCACATCAGCCGCGCGATGATGCGACCGCGCAGGCGATCGTCGCGGCTCAGCGCATAACCGCGCGCGACCGGGAGGCGGCCGTCGGCGATCCGTGCCTGATAGTCGGAGATGAGGACGCTGTTCTGGACATAGCCTTGCGGCAGCTGGCCGATCGCCGAGGAGCCGAGGCCGATCAGGGCCGGCGCCGAGTCGGTCGTATAGCCCTGGAAGTTGCGCGCCAGCTTGCCGGATGCCGCAGCTTTGGCGAGCGCATCGTCGGGCAGCGCGAAATGATCGAGCCCGATCTGGGCATAGCCGGCGCCCGCGAGCGCCTCGGCGATGGCACGGAACTGCGCCCAGCGCTCCGGCACGTCGGGCAGCGCGGCGGCGTCGATCTTGCGCTGGTGCCGCTTGAAGGAGGGCACGTGCGCATAGCCGAAGACGGACAGGCGATCGGGCCGCAAGTGCACGGCGCGCTCGACCGTCTCTACGCACGACGCGACACTCTGGTGGGGAAGGCCGTAGATCAGGTCCAGATTGATCGAAGCGATGCCACTCCGCCGCAAGCCGCGAACCGCTGCTTCGGTTTCCTCGAACGTCTGGACCCGGTTGATCGCGCGCTGCACTTGCGGGTCGAAGCTCTGAACGCCGAGGCTCGCGCGGGTGATGCCTTCCGCGCCGAGCATGGCAGTCATCTCGCCGGTAAGAGTGCGCGGATCGATCTCGATGGCAATCTCGGCGCCGGCCGCGAAATCGAAGCGGTCTCGAAGCGCGGCCATGAAACCGGCCAGCCCCTCCGGTCCCATCAGGGTCGGCGTTCCGCCGCCGAAATGGAGATGCTGGATCGCAGGCCGGGCCGGGAGTTGGTCCGCGACGAGCGCGATCTCCTGCTCCAGCGCGGCCATGTAGCGCGCGATCGGGTCGGAGCGGCCGGTGACGGTCGTGTGGCAGCCGCAATACCAGCACATCGCCCGGCAGAAGGGCACATGGACATAGACAGAGAGGGCAGCCGCCGGATCGAGCGCGCGCAGCCAGGCGCGATAGTCTGTCTCGCCCACCGCCTCGGTGAAATGGGGCGCGGTCGGATAGCTGGTGTAGCGCGGCACCGCGGCGCTGCCGTAGCGCGCGAGGCAGTCGGGGCTGATGGCTTGCGCGGACATGATCGGATTGACTAGCCTGTGCGTCGGCACATCCGTTGATTCAAATCAAAGGACGGCCGGAACCAAGCGCTAGGCGGATCGTAAATCCAACTTAGCCAGGGTTCGCTTTGATGAGTTCGGGGGGCGTGGGCGCAATCTCGACATTGATCGACAGCTTCGGAAGGCGGATCAGCTATGTGCGGATCTCGGTCACCGACCGCTGCGACCTGCGCTGCCGCTATTGCATGGCCGAGCACATGCAATTCCTCCCCAAGCGCGAAATCCTCACGCTCGAGGAAGTCTACCAGCTCGCCGACATCTTCATTGCCCGTGGGGTCAAGCGCATCCGCCTGACCGGCGGCGAGCCGCTCGTGCGCCGCGGCATCCTCGACCTGGTCGGCTGGATCGGCAAGCGCGTCGGCGACGGTCTCGACGAGCTCACCCTCACCACCAACGGCACCCAGTTGGAGCGTTTCGCCGATGGCCTCCATGCGGCCGGGGTGAGGCGGATCAACGTCAGCCTCGACAGCCGCCGCCCCGAGCGGTTCGCCCACATCACCCGCGGCGGCGACGTCGCCCAGGTGATGCGCGGAATCGCCGCGGCGCGCGCGGCCGGCCTGCAGGTCAAGATCAACATGGTGGCGCTCGCCGGCCTCAACGAGGACGAGATCGAGGAAATGCTGGCCTGGTGCGCGGGCGAGGGGCTCGACCTCACCCTGATCGAGACCATGCCGCTCGGCGAGGTCGAGGAGGACCGAACCAGCCATTATCTCCCGCTCGACCGGGTGAAGCGCAGGCTGGAGGAGCGCTTCACTCTGGTGCCGTCGCTCAGGCGGACCGGCGGTCCGGCGCGCTATTACGACGTCGACGGGCTCGGCGCCCGGCTGGGCATGATCACCCCGCTCACCCAGAATTTCTGCGACGGCTGCAACCGCATCCGGGTGGCGGCGACCGGCACGGTCTATGGCTGCCTCGGCCATGACCAGAAGGTCGAGCTCAGGCACGCGCTGCGCGAGGGCGGACCGGAGGCCGTCGCCGGCCTGCTCGACCGCCTCCTCGCCGGCAAGCCGCGGCGGCACGACTTCCACATCGCTGCCGAGGCCGCCCCGGCCGTCGCCCGGCACATGAGCGTGACGGGCGGCTAATGGTGCAGGGGGCCGCATTGATCCATGTCACTGCGCCCAACGCAACGGAGCCTATCATGGAGCCGCGAGGTCAGGGACTGTCTCGGTTCCCCGCTCTCTTGCGCAACCGGTCTCTCGCGAGGCTTCTGAGCCCCCGCCCCCATCCCACCGGGGCCGGGGCTCAATTTGTTTCTGGCACCCCAATCCGCGCGTGCCGTCAAATGATCTCGATCAACAATCTCCGTCCGGACCGCTGCCAGAGGCGCGCCACGGGAATGTTCGAGGGAATCAATCCATGTCCGCTGCCGTAACCGACACGCCCGCCGCGGGCGCGGGCCAGGTGCTCTGGACCAGCACCGTCGCCTTCACCGTCTGCTTCGCGGTGTGGACGATCTTCTCGATCATCGGCCTCGGCGTGAAGGACGAGCTGGGGCTCACCGAGACCGAGTTCGGACTGCTCGTCGGCACGCCGATCCTGACCGGCTCGCTGAGCCGGGTCCTGCTCGGCATCTGGGCGGACCAATTGGGCGGCCGCAAGGTGTTCGCCGCAGTCATGGTGCTCGCCGCGATCGCGACCTTCCTGACCTCGCTCGCCGACAGCTATCTGGAGTTGCTGGTCGCGGCGCTCGGCGTCGGAATCGCCGGCGGGGCTTTCTCGGTCGGAGTCACCTACGTCTCCAAATTCTACCCGAAGAGCCGCCAGGGCACGGCGCTCGGCATCTTCGGGGCCGGCAATGTCGGTTCCGCGGTAACCAAGTTCGTCGCACCGTTCGTGATGGTCGCGGCGGGATGGCAGGCGGTCGCGCAGCTGTGGGCGGCCGGCCTGATCGTCATGGCGGTGATCTTCCTCGCTCTGACCCGCGAGGATCCCGACCAGGTGGCGCGGCGCCAGTCCGGGGTCAAGGCGGAGAGCCTGCGCAGCCAGCTGGCCGTGCTCAAGAACGTCCAGGTCTGGCGCTTCTCGCTCTACTATTTCTTCGTCTTCGGTGCCTTCGTCGCGCTCGCTTTGTGGCTGCCGCGCTACCTGATGGGGGTTTACGGGCTCGACGTGAAGACGGCCGGCATGCTCGCCGCTTTCTATTCGGTGCCGGCGAGCCTGTTCCGAATCTATGGCGGCAAGCTGTCCGACCGCTACGGCGCGCGCTCGGTGATGTACGTGACCTTCGGAGTCAGCGTGCTGTGCTGCTTCATGCTGTCCTATCCGCCGACCACCTACATCATCGAAGGCGTGCACGGGCCGATCACCTTCCGCACCTCGATGGGCCTCGTTCCCTTCCTGGTGACGATCTTCGTGCTCGGCTTCTTCATGAGCCTCGGCAAGGCCGCGGTGTTCAAGCACATCCCGGTCTATTATCCGAACCATGTCGGCGCGGTCGGCGGCCTCGTTGGGATGATCGGCGGCCTCGGCGGCTTCGTCCTCCCGCTCGCCTTCGGCGCCCTCAACGACATCACCGGCGTGTGGACGAGCTGCTTCGTGCTGCTGTTCGTGCTGGTCGGGGTAGCGCTCACCTGGATGCACGTCGCGATCCGCCACATGGAGCGCGGTGCCGAGCGCAAGGGCACGGCCGACCAGGTGCCCGAGCTGCCCGAGATGCAGGGCTTCGGCGAGCCCGGGATCGAGATGCGCCCGCACCGGGCCGGCCCGATCGCCGACTGGCGTCCCGAGGAGCCCGGATTCTGGCAGGCCGGCGGCCGCGCCGTGGCGAGGCGCAATTTGTGGATCTCGACCTACTGCCTGCTGCTGTCCTTCGCCGTGTGGATGGTGTGGAGCGTGGTCGTCGCGCGGCTTCCCGCGATCGGCTTCGACTTCACCACCGACCAATTGTTCTGGCTGGCGGCGCTTCCGGGCCTGTCGGGCGCGACCTTGCGCATCTTCTACGCCTTCCTCGTGCCGGTGTTCGGCGGGCGGCTGTGGACGACGCTGTCGACCGCATCCTTGCTCATCCCGGCCTTCGGCATCGGCTATGCGGTGCAGAACCCCAACACGCCCTATCTCATCTTCCTGGTGCTCGCCTTGCTGTGCGGCTTCGGCGGCGGCAATTTCGCCTCCTCGATGGCCAACATCAGCTACTTCTTCCCCAAATCGGAGAAAGGCAACGCGCTCGCGATCAACGCCGGGCTCGGCAATCTCGGCGTCAGCGTGATGCAGTTCCTGGTGCCCGTCGTGGTGACGATGAGCCTGTTCGGCGCTCTCGGCGGTCAGGCGCAGACCGCCGCCGACGGCACCCAGATCTGGATGCAGAATGCCGGTTTCGTGTGGGTGCCGCTGATCATCGTCGGAACGCTGGCGGCCTGGTTCGGGATGAACGACATCCTGTCGGCCAAATCCTCCTTCGCGGACCAGGCGACGATCTTCGGACGGGCGCATACCTGGATCATGTGCTGGCTCTATACCGGCACGTTCGGGACCTTCATCGGCATGTCGGCCGGTTTCCCGCTGCTCGTGAACCTGGTCTTCCCCGAGGTGAACGCGCTCAGCTACGCCTTCATCGGGCCGCTGCTCGGCGCACTGTCACGGGCAGGAACCGGCTGGATCTCGGACCGGCTCGGCGGGGCCCGGGTGACCTTCTGGGTCTTCGTGGTCCAGATCGCCGCCATCCTCGGAATGATCTGGTTCCTCGACGCGGGCAGCTTCTGGGGCTTCTTCGCGATGGTGCTGCTGCTGTTCTTCGTGAGCGGCGTCGGCAACGCCTCGACCTTCCAGATGGTGCCGGGGGTCATGCGCCAGGCGGTCGACCGCGCCGAGCCCAACATGCCCGAGGACAAGCGGCGCATGCAGGCCGAGCGGGAGTCGGCCGCGGTGATCGGCTTCACCTCGGCCATCGCCGCCTACGGCGCCTTCTACATTCCCAAGGCCTATGGTTCGTCGATCGAGATCACCGGCACCGCGGACATGGCGCTGTGGGGCTTCTTGATCTTCTACGTCAGCTGCGCCGCGCTGACCTGGGCCGTCTACAGCGGTCCGCGCGGCATCCTCCGCAACATCGAACGTCGGCCTGCGAGCGCAAGCGCGGCAGCCATCCCCGCCTGAAGGAGCCAAGATGAGCCATTTTCTCGACCGACTCACCTACTTCCGCAGGCAAAGGGAGAAGTTCTCCGAAGGGCACGGAATCCTCACCGACGAGAGCCGCGAGTGGGAGGATGCCTATCGCAAGCGCTGGGCTGCCGATAAGATCGTGCGTTCGACCCACGGCGTGAACTGCACCGGGTCCTGCTCGTGGAAGATCTACGTCAAGGGCGGCATCGTCACCTGGGAGACCCAGCAGACCGATTATCCGCGCACCCGGCCGGACCTGCCCAACCATGAGCCGCGCGGCTGCCCGCGCGGCGCCTCCTACAGCTGGTATCTCTACTCGGGCACTCGTATCAAATATCCGCTCGTCCGAGCCCGCCTGATCCGCCACTGGCGCGAGGCGCGCGAGACGATGACCCCGGTCGCGGCATGGACCGCGATCGTCGAGGATCTCGACAAGCGGCGCGAC
This sequence comes from Pseudomonadota bacterium, assembly GCA_023417515.1. Classification (GTDB taxonomy): domain Bacteria; phylum Pseudomonadota; class Alphaproteobacteria; order Sphingomonadales; family Sphingomonadaceae; genus Allosphingosinicella. The sequence goes on from JAEZFL010000027.1 coordinate 57,297, forward strand.
TGGGTGTCGAAGCGCGGCCGCGGCGGCTTCGTCCGCGTCGGCTGGGACGAGGTCACCGAGATCATCGCCGCCGCCAACGCCTATACGATCAAGAAATATGGCCCCGACCGGATTGCCGGCTTCTCGCCGATCCCGGCCATGTCGATGATCTCCTACGCCGCCGGTAGCCGTTATCTGTCGCTGATCGGCGGCAACCTCCTGAGCTTCTACGACTGGTATTGCGACCTGCCGCCGTCCAGCCCTCAGACCTGGGGCGAGCAGACCGACGTCCCGGAGAGCGCCGACTGGTACAATGCCGGCTTCCTGCTGGTGTGGGGCTCCAACATCCCGATGACCCGCGCGCCGGACGCGCATTTCTATTCGGAGGTCCGCTATCGCGGCGCCAAGAGCGTCGTCATCGCGCCCGACTTCAACGAGGCGGCGAAATTCTCCGACATGTGGCTCCACCCCAAGCAGGGCACCGACGCCGCGCTCGCGATGGCGCTCGGCCACGTCGTCCTCAAGGAATTCCACGTCGACCGGCAGGCCGAATATTTCGCGGACTATACCCGCAAATATTCCGACTTCCCGCTGCTCGTGAAAGTCGTCGAGCGCGACGGCCGGCTCGTCCCCGACCGGCTGCTGCGCGCAGCGGACCTCGCCGACGGGCTCGGCGAGGGAAGCAATCCCGACTGGAAGACAGTCGCTTTTGACGAGCTTTCGGGCGAGCTCGTCGCCCCGCTCGGTTCGGCAGGCTTCCGCTGGGGCGACAAGGGCAAATGGAACCTCGAGGAGAAAGACGGGCGGGGGCGCGACGTCAGGCTTCGCACCACGCTCAAGGATCATTCCGACGCGATCGAGCCGGTCGCCTTCCCCTATTTCGGAGGAACCGCGCCGCACGATTTCGTCGCGACCGGACATGACGAGGTGCTGATGCGCAACGTGCCGCTGAAGCGGCTCGACTTCGCCGACGGCAGCAGCGGCTACGTCGCCACCGTGTTCGACCTGTTCTGCGCCAATTACGGAGTCGACCGCGGCTTCGGCGGCGACAATGTCGCCAAGTCGTTCGACGAGGACCTGCCGTTCACGCCGGCCTGGGCGGAGAAGGTGACCGGCGTCCCGCGCCAGGCGATCATCCAGGTCGCCCGCGAGTTCGCCGACACGGCCGAGAAGACCAAGGGCCGCTCGATGGTCATCCTCGGGGCGGGGCTGAACCATTGGTACCACATGGACATGAGCTATCGCGGGATCATCGCGTTGCTCGTGATGTGCGGCTGCATCGGCCAGTCGGGAGGCGGCTGGTCGCATTATGTCGGCCAGGAGAAGCTGCGCCCGCAGACCGGCTGGCTGCCGCTCGCTTTCGGCTCTGACTGGACCCGGCCGGCGCGCCAGATGAACGGCACCAGCTTCTTCTACGCCCACACCGACCAGTGGCGCTACGAGTCGCTCAAGGTGTCGGAGATCCTGTCGCCGCTGGCACCCGCGGGCGACTGGTCCGGAAGCATGATCGACTATAACGTCAAGGCGGAGCGGATGGGCTGGCTGCCCTCCGCTCCGCAATTCGACGCCAACCCGATCGAGTGGGGCAACCGCATCCATGCGTCGGGCGCCGATCCGGCCAGCGTCGTCGCGGACGCGCTCAAGGCGGGCGATCTCAAGCCCGCGAGCATCGACCCCGACAATCCCAAGAACTGGCCGCGCAACATGTTCTTCTGGCGCTCGAACGTGCTCGGCGCGAGCGGCAAGGGTCACGAATATTTCCTCAAGCACCTGGTCGGATCGCTCCACGGCGTGATCGGCACCGACGAGGAAGCGGCGGGCCTCGAGCGGCCGCGGGACGTCGTGTGGCACGACGAGGCCCCGGTCGGAAAGCTCGACCTGATGGTCAACATCGACTTCCGGATGTCGACCACCAGCATCTATTCCGACATCGTTCTGCCGACCGCGACCTGGTACGAGAAGCACGACCTCAACACGTCCGACATGCACCCGTTCATCCACCCGCTGTCGGCGGCGGTTGACCCCGCGTGGGAGACGAAGAGCGACTGGAACATCTTCCGCGCCATCGCGAAGAAATTCTCGGACGTCGCGCCCGAGGTGCTCGGGGTGGAGCATGATCTCGTCACCACGCCGATCCTTCACGACAGCCCGGGCGAGCTGGCGCAGCCTTACGAGCCAAGAGACTGGATGAAGGGCGAGTGCGAGCCGGTCCCGGGCAAGACGGCGCCGAATGTGCACCTCGTCGAGCGCAACTATCCCGAGACCTACGCCCGCTTCACCTCGATGGGGCCATTGCTCGAGAAGCTCGGCAATGGCGGCAAGGGGATCGGCTGGGACACCAAGAAGGAGGTCGAATTATTGGGCGACCTCAACGGCCGGGTCCTGGAGGGACCGACCGCCGGCCGGCCCAAGATCGACAGCGACATCGACGCCTGCGAGACCATCCTGATGCTCGCGCCGGAGACCAACGGCGAGGTCGCGGTCAAGGCCTGGGCCGCGCTTGGGCAGGCGACCGGCCGCGACCACCATCACCTCGCCGAGGGGAAGGAGGAGGAGAAGATCCGCTTCCGCGACGTCGCCGCCCAGCCGCGCAAGATCATCTCCTCGCCGACCTGGTCGGGGCTCGAGAGCGAGCATGTCTGCTACAATGCGGGCTACACCAACGTCCACGAGCTGATCCCGTGGCGGACGCTCAGCGGACGCCAGTCGCTCTACCAGGATCATCACTGGATGCGGGCGTTCGGCGAGGGCTTCGTCACCTGGCGTCCTCCGATCGACACCAAGACGGTGCTTCAGGTGCTCGGCAAGATCCCCAACGGCAACAAGGAGATCATGCTCAACATCCTCACCCCCCATCAGAAATGGGGCATCCACTCGACCTATACCGAGAACCTCATCATGCTCAGCCTCAACCGCGGCGGGCCGACGGTGTGGATCAGCGAGGACGATGCCCGTGCCGCGGGGATCGAGGACAATGACTGGATCGAGGTGTTCAACGTCAACGGGGCTCTGACCGCCCGCTCGATCGTGTCGCAGCGGATCATGCCGGGCTCGGCGATCATGTACCATGCCCAGGAGAAGCTGGTGAACACGGTCGGGTCCCAGATCACCGGCCAGCGCGGCGGGATCCACAACTCCGTGACGCGCATCAACATGAAGCCGACCCACATGATCGGCGGCTACGCCCATCTCGCCTACGGCTTCAATTACTACGGGACCGTCGGCGCCAACCGCGACGAATTCGTCGTCGTCAGGAAGATGAGCGAGGTCAACTGGTTCGACAAGGCCGCCGACGACAGCGCCAACGTCGCCGGCGGAACCGCCGACTGGGGGACCGGAGTGAAGGGCGGCCGAACCGCCTCGAAGGAGGCCGCAGAATGAAGGTCCGTGCTCAGATCGCGATGGTCCTCAACCTCGACAAGTGCATCGGCTGCCACACCTGCTCGATCACCTGCAAGAACGTTTGGACCAACCGGGAAGGCGTCGAATATGCCTGGTTCAACAACGTCGAGACCAAGCCCGGCATCGGCTATCCCAAGGACTGGGAGAACCAGGAAAGGTGGAAGGGCGGCTGGGTCCGCAAGAAGAACGGCAAGATCGTTCCGCGCCAGGGCTCCAAGTGGCGCATCCTGTCGAAGATCTTCGCCAACCCGCACCTCCCCGAGATCGACGATTTCTACGAGCCCTACACGTTCGAATATGAGTGGCTCCAGTCCGCTCCGGAGCTTCAGGCGCAGCCGACCGCGCGGCCGCGCTCGCTGGTGACCGGAGAGCTGCTCAACAAGATCGAATGGTCGGGCAACTGGGAGGACATGCTCGGCGGCGAATTCTCCAAGCGCTCGGCGGATTACAATTTCGACGGCGTCCAGAAGGAGATTTACGGACAGTTCGAAAAGACGTTCATGATGTACCTGCCGAGGCTGTGCGAGCACTGCCTCAATCCCGCCTGTCTCGCGTCGTGCCCGTCCGGCGCGATCTACAAGCGCGCGGAGGACGGCATCGTCCTTATCGACCAGGAGAAATGCCGCGGCTGGCGCATGTGCGTCTCGGGCTGCCCGTACAAAAAGATCTATTACAATTGGTCCACCGGCAAATCCGAGAAGTGCATATTCTGCTACCCGCGGATCGAGACCGGTCAGCCGACGGTGTGCTCGGAGACCTGCGTCGGGCGCATCCGCTATCTCGGCGTCGTCCTCTACGACGCCGACCGGGTCGAGGCCGCCGCGTCGGTGGAAGACCCGAAAGACCTCTATCCGGCCCAGCTCGGCGTGTTCCTCGACCCCAACGACATTGCCGTCCAGGAAGCGGCGCGGGCCGAGGGCATTCCGGATCAGTGGCTCGAGGCCGCGATCCGCTCGCCGGTCTACAAGATGGCGGTCGAATGGAAGATCGCTTTCCCGCTCCACCCGGAATATCGCACCTTGCCGATGGTGTGGTACGTGCCGCCGCTGTCGCCGATCCAGTCGGCCGCGGAGGCCGGCAAGATCTCGGCAAAGGACGGAATGCCGGACGTGCGCTCGCTGCGCATCCCGCTTCGTTATCTCGCCAACCTGCTCACTGCCGGTGACGAGGAGCCGATCGCCCACGCGCTCGAACGGATGCTCGCGATGCGCGCCTATATGCGCGCCAAGAGCGTCGAGGGCCGCATCGACGAGGCGATCCCCGAACGCGTCGGTCTCACCCGCAACACGATCGAGGAGATGTACCGGATCATGGCGCTCGCCGCCTATGAGGACCGCTACGTCATCCCGACCGCCCGGCGCGAGCTCGAGGAGGACGCCTATGTCCTTCGCGGCTCGTCCGGCTTCGGCTTCCGCGAGAACACGCTCGGCTCGACCAAGGTCAATCTGTTCGGCGGCGGCGCCAAGAAGACTCCCCGCAAACCTTATATGGACATCCCGACATGAGGCTGACCCTGAGAGCCTTCGCCGCCTTGCTCGGCTATCCTTCGGCCGAGCTCCAGGCGCACGCGTCCGAAGTGGCCGACGCCATCCGTTCGGAAGGCGCGTTGCCGCGGGCCGACCAGCGCCGCCTTCAGCCCTTGCTCGACCGGCTGGCGAGCGAGGAGCTGCTCGACCAGCAATCCGCCTATAGCGAGCTGTTCGACCGCTCCCGATCGCTGTCGCTTCACCTGTTCGAGCATGTCCATGGCGACAGCCGCGAGCGCGGCCAGGCGATGATCGACCTCGGCCAGCAATATATCGAAAGCGGCATCTACCTCGAGGCGAGCGAGCTACCGGATTTCGTGCCGGTGTTCCTCGAATATGTTTCGTGCCTCCCCGCCGCCGAGGCACGGGAGACGCTCGGACAGCCGGCCCATGTCTACGCGGCGCTCGCCGAGCGGCTCGACAAGCGCGGCTCCGATTATGCCGCCATCTTCCACGGCCTCGTCGCTCTCGCGGGTGTTCGGCCGGATGCCGAGGCGGTCGCCCAGGTCGACGGAAACACCCCCGCGGTGGACGCGCCGATCGACGACGAATGGGAGGAGGCGCCGGTCTCGTTCAGCGCCGGCTCGGCGCATGAGATGGGCGGCCCGACCGGCGTGGTCGCCAAGATCCGGGCATCCAACCGGCCAGTCGCAAGGGAGGCGGGACAATGAACGACTTCATCAATCAGCTGGCCTTCGGCTGGTATCCCTATCTCGCCGTCACCGTCCTCGTGGTCGGAAGCATCCTTCGCTTCGATGCCAACCAATATAGCTGGCGCTCGCAGTCGAGCCAGTTCCTGCGCCGCAAGCAGATGGTGATCGGCTCCAACCTCTTTCACATGGGCATCCTCGTTCTGCTCGCCGGCCATTTCGTCGGCCTGCTGACTCCGATCAACGTGTTCGACGCGCTCGGCATCGGTCATGGCTTCAAGCAGACCGCGGCCCTCGTCGTCGGCGGAATCGCCGGGGTGGCCGCGTTCGTGGGCTGCTCGTTGCTGCTCCACCGCCGGCTGTTCGATCCGCGCATCCGGCGCAGCTCGTCGATCGGCGACATCCTCGTGCTGGTGCTGATCTGGCTCCAGCTCGTGCTCGGCATTCTCACCACCTGGTGGACGATCGAGCATCTCGACGGCAGCGAGATGGTGCGCTTCATGAACTGGGCGAACGGCATCCTGACGCTCGATCCGGGCGCACCGCAGGAGATCGCGGAAGTGGCGCTCGTCTACAAGCTGCACATCATCCTCGGCCTGACGCTGTTCCTGATCACGCCGTTCACCCGGCTCGTCCACATCTGGAGCGCGCCGATCTGGTTCCTGATGCGGCCCGGCTACCAGATCGTCCGCTCGCGCCGGGCGCGCCGCAAGAGCGAGATGTCGCCGACCCGCGGCCCGGCGGGCGGAGCGCCGAGCTATGGCGGCGACACGGTGATGCGCCAATATGTCGAGGAAGGGCAGGCAGGCGCATGACCCGACGTCTCGATGTCATCAACATCGGCGATCCCGCCCAGCGGCCGGCGCCGTCCATGCCGAGCGCCTGCGAGAGCCACGGCTGCAGCGGTGGCCCCGAGCCGCTGATCCCGCCGCCGCCGAGCTTCGGCGACGTCATCGTCAACGGAGTCGAGATCGACCCCGAGGCGATCGCCCAGGAGATCCAGCACCATCCCGCTCCGGATGCGGAGACGGCCTGGATGGAGGCGGCGCGCGCGCTGGCGGTGCGCGAGCTGCTTCTGCAGGAGGCCCGCCGGCTTGGACTGGAGCCAGATCCCGAGACGGACGAGGCCGGCCGCTCGGAGGCCGAAGACGACGCGCTCGTGCGCATGCTGCTCGAGGAGGAAGTGCAACCTGCGCATGCGGGGGAAACCGAGTGCCGCCGCTATTATGACGCCAATCTCGACCGCTTCCGCACGCCCGATCTGTTCGACGCGGCGCATATCCTGATCGAGCCGGAAGGCGAGGACGAGGCGGCCTGGGCTTCGGCAGAGGCCCGTGCCCGCGACATCGCCGCCAAGGTCGGCGACGATTCCACGGCCTTCGCCGCCGCAGCCCGCGCTTTCTCGGGCTGTGCGTCGGCGCAGCAGGACGGCTCGCTCGGCCAGATCCGCCGCGGCGAGCTGGTGCAGTCGGTCCAGGCGGGGATCGAGGCGCTTGCCGACGGGCAGACCGGGCGCGAACCGGTCCGCTCGCGCTTCGGCTGGCACGTGCTTCGCCTGCAGCGGCGGATCGAGGGCCAGACGCTTCCGTTCGAGGCTGTCCGGGAACGGATCGCCGACATGCTCGAAGCCCGCAGCTGGTCGGTCGAGGCCGCCCGCTACGTCGCCAACCTCGCCCGGCGAGGCCAGGTTGAGGGCGTGCTCATCGAAGGGGCCATCGCCTGATGGCGATGCTCGGCGACCTCATCGCAGCGGCGCGGCGATCGGCGGGCGCCTTCCACGCCTGGCTCGAGGAATGCGATCCCGATCTCGCGGCCCGGGTGACGGCAGCCGCCGAGGAGGTGGGACTCACGCCGGCATCCTATGCGCGGATGGCGGTCGCGGACTTCACCCGCTTCGCTTCCGAGGAGGACTGGGCGACGCTCACCTCGTCGATGCGCGACGCGCCCGATCCGGGCACCGTGTGCCTGCTCGCCATGGTCCACTGGCGCTTGACCGCGAAGGGCTGCGCGGCCCACTCTCATTCCCACTCAGAGCAAGGAGGAGCGGCCGATGGGCGACATCTCGAACGACAGACCTGAGGACGCGCCGCTCAACCCCGCCCTGAAGAGCACGACCGAGACGGTCTACGACACGAAGCACACAACGCCGCCCCCTGTCGACACGGCGTCGGCGAAGGAAGGCGAGGGGGAGGGCTGGCCGATCGTGTGGCTGGTCGTCACCGTCGTCGGCGTGGCGCTGGCGATCTACTTCATCCTCTAGAGAGATGCCGTTTCCGGCGACACTTGCCGGACGAAGCTGACGGTTTCCATCTTCAGTCCGAGCTCCTCCCAGCTCAAACGACCGGCGGACGAGGGATCCGCGTTACGCGCGGCCGTGGTGAAGACGATGTTGCGACAATCCATTTCGCGAGCGATGTCCTCGAGCCCGGCACATAAGGCCCGCCGCACTGGAGCCATTCGGCTCAGCTCGAAGGCCACAAGAACCTCGACCTGAAGGCTGCGATCGAAGCGCAGACTGCCGACCTGCCGGAATGCCGCCACGCCGTGAAGGCATCCGTCGCCAGCCGCGACCGCGAGGATGCCTCCTCCGCTGGCGATCAACTGCCGCGCGAATGTCTTCCACCGCTCCAGGCTGACCCGGGCGGCCGAGCGGATGAGGGGAAACGCCAGCGCCAACTGGCCCTCGTCCAGGCGGGATAGGCTCAAGTCCGGCATGGGCTCGCCTCGCAGGTTTCGTCAGCTTGAAGCCTAGGCGCAATCGGCTATTGCAGGTTGAGCCAGATCATTCCCGCCCACCCGCCGAGGTGAAATTGTCCTACACGCCGACCGGTGCACTGACGACCTTGCCGGCGGGGCATCCGTGTGAGGATTGCCCGGTACGCCCGATCACGATCTGCCGCAGCCTCGAGCCCAAGACCCTCGCCGACATGCGCAGGATGGGCAAGATGCAGCGCCTGCAGCCCGAGCAACCCGTCTTCCACGAAGGGGACCCCGCGAAGCGGGTTTTCATGCTGACGCTGGGTGCGCTCAAGATCTACACGCTGCTCGGCGACGGCCGTCGCCAAATCACGGGCTTCATGTTTCCCGGCGACTTCCTCGGTGTCACGGCGGACGACGAATATGCCTTCACCATCGAGGCGCTCGTGCCCTCCGAGCTGTGGTGGTTCTCGCGGGACTCGTTCGACCGCTTCGTCGAGGCCAATCCGAGCGTCGAGCGGGAACTCTACCGGATGGCCGCGCACGAGCTCGCCGCCGCCCAGCAGCAGATGGTTCTGCTCGGGCGCAAGACCGCGGCCGAGCGGGTCGCGAGCTTCTTCCTGAACCTGCTCCAGCGCATGGAGCGAGTCAGCGGCCGCGCCGAGACCAGGTTCGACCTGCCGATGAGCCGTCTCGACATCGCCGACTATCTCGGACTCACCAAGGAGACGGTGAGCCGAATGCTGTCCGAGCTGCGCGACCGGCGGTTGATTCGGCTGGAGACACAGAACCGGGTCGAGGTGCTCGACCGGGCCGGGCTCGAGGACATGGCCGAGGGCTATAGCGGCGACTAGCGGCGCGGCGCGAGGCTCCATTCGAGCTGGAGCCAGACCTTGCTTGTGTCCACTCCGAAGCCTTCGGCGTCATAGTCGGCGAACTTGAGCAGCAGGCCGAACGGACCGGCGCGGAACCCGACCGACGCGTCCCATTCGCTGCCATAGCCGAACCCGCCGACGGCGCTGTCGAACTGGTGGAAAGCGAGGTTTGCGTTGAGGCCGGGAAGCAAGCGCACGCTCTCGAACGTCCGGCCGACCGAGACATAATAGTCGTTGAGGCCGGCGGGGGGAGTGGTCAGGAACATGTCGGCCCAGCCGTTGAACCTGTGCAAGGTCGCCATCGGCGCTTGCACGGCACGTCCATTGTCGCTGCCCAGCTGCTCGAACCCTGTCGTGATATCGAACCCCGCGAGGCTGATTCCGGCCTCGACCGCCCAATAGTCTGCCGCATAGTCGAACGCGTTGCGGCCATAATCCGATTGGCGCGCATAACTCGCGCGCAGGTTGAGCCGCGTGTCGCCGCCTAGCGGGACGGCCGCGGTGACGAAGCCGCCATAGGTCTGGCTGCTGTTGGCCAGCGCGAAGCTCTCGTCGAAGTCGAGCAGGTAGGCGAACAATTTGCCCTGTACCGCGCCCTGGCGAACCGCCAGGCCGGCGAACATGAAATCGCCGTCGACCGCTGTCCGCGGCCCCGCCTCCGCGCCGAAGATGGTGCGCTGGCCGATCGCGTAGGTGATGTCGGCAGCGACCGCACCGACCCGGGCTTCGCCGCGCACCGCGTCGAACGTCTGCTCGTTCTGCCGCCACCCGACGGACCCGACCCAGCGCTGGTCGTCCAGGTTGATCCGCTGGCGCCCCACCGTGACCGCGCCGCCGTCGAAGCGATATTGCAGCTGGAGGCGGTTGAGCTCCGCATTTTCGGGATCGGCGACCACGGAATGGCCGGGCCGCGACTGATCGTTTCCGGGAAGCGCGAACGGAAAGGCGTTGTAATCATCGACCGGCGCGAGCGTGGCCTCGGCCTCGGCGAGCAGGGAGAAGCCGCCCAGCCGAGCCTCCGCCCCGCCGCGCACCCGCAAGGTCAGGGCGTCCGCGCCGAGCACCGGCTGATCCACCGTCTCCAAGCGAATCCGCGCGTCGATGATCGGCGTGACGGTGAGCCGGTCCGGCGCCTCTTGACCCTGGGCGAGGGCCGGGGCCGCCGATCCCGCGAGGAGCAGCACAGCAATCGTTGCTCGCCCGATCGGGCGGAGCAGGTCGTGGGCAGCGATCATCTGTATCCTCTTACCCGGGCATCGACAGGCGTCCGGGTCTCGACTAGCCCGCGTGGCGGGACGGCGGATGATGTGCATCAATCGCCGGCCGCAAAGGCGGGCAAAAGGGGCATCATGGATGTGACCACCGTAGCGGGGATCGCCATGATGATGGCCATCGCCGCAGCGCTCTACTCTTCGGTCGGACATGGCGGTGCGTCGGCCTATCTGGCGATCATGGCGCTGTTCTCGGTGGCGCCCGAGACGATGCGGCCCACCGCGCTGACGCTCAACCTCGTCGTGGCGGGACTCGCCGCGCTTAGCTTCGCGCGGGAGGGCCAGACCAACTTTCGTCTCCTTGCCGCCTTCGCCGTGACGGCCGCCCCGGCGGCCTTTATCGGCGGCCTGGTTCAGCTTCCGCCGGATCTTTACCGGCCGCTCGTCGGCATCGTCCTGATTGCGGCGGCGATCCGCCTGTTCTGGCAGCCCGAGCGGCTTGCCGCGCGCACCGTCAAGGCGCCGCCGCTTGCGGTCAGCCTTCCCGCCGGCGCTGGCCTCGGCCTGCTCGCCGGGCTCACCGGCACGGGTGGCGGCATCTTCCTCAGCCCGCTCATCATCCTGTTCGGCTGGGAGGAGCCACGCAAGACGTCGGGCGTCGCCGCCGCCTTCATCTTCCTCAACTCGGCCGCCGGCCTTGCCGGCAATTACGCCGGAGTGCAGGCGCTGCCGGCCGAGCTGCCGATCTTCGTCGGTGCGGTGGTGGTCGGCGCCCTGCTCGGCATCTGGGGCGGCGTGTCGCGCCTGCCGCGCCACCGGCTGCTCCAGGCGCTGGGCCTCGTCCTCGTCATCGCCGGTCTCAAGCTGCTGCTGACATGACCGCGCCTCTGGTCGTAATCCTCGCCGGAGGGGAAGGGGCGCGCATGGGCGGTGCCAAGCCGCTGCGCATGCTTGGCGGCGAGCGCCTCGTCGACCGGGCGCTGCGCATGGCGCGCGCCTGGTCGGACGACGTGCGGCTCGCCCTGCGCGAAGCCGACCAGGTCCGCCTTGCCGGGGCGCCGGTGCTGCTCGACGACCCCGCCGTTGAAGGCCCTCTCGCTGGACTGCGGTCCGCGCTCAGCGCCGCACGCGGAGCGGGGAGGGACACGGTTCTGACGATACCGTGCGACGCACCGTTCCTGCCACGCAACCTCGAGTCCCGGCTTCAGGCGGCGATCGACGTGAACGGCGCGGCTCTCGCCGCCAGCGGGCCTGACCTCCACCCCACCTGCGCGCTGTGGCGCACGGAAGCGCTCGATCTGCTGCCGGACTATGTCGCTTCGGGCCGTCGCTCGCTGATCGGTTTCGCGGAGATGGCCGGCTATACGCTCGTCGATTGGGACACGCGCCACTTCTTCAACCTGAATCGCCCCGAGGACCTCGCCGAGGCGGAGCGGCGGCTGGCCTCAGAAATCGAGGATCTCGACCCGGCTTCCGGCTTCGACCGCGGCCCGCCCCGGCATTAACCGGACCAGCGCATCGCAATCGGCCAGAGTCTTCTGCGCGCTCGAATCCTGGTTCGACATTACCCGCACCGTCTCGCCCTCGATCCTTCCACGAGCGAACGTCTCGCGGTCGCCGGTCGGCGGCAGTCCGTCCGCAAGCTGGAGGTTGCGCCAGTGCAACGCCGCGCGCGGGTCGCGGCCGATCAGCCCCGCGACGAGCGGCGCGAGGAACAGGCGCGCAGTGACCATGGCCGACGTCGGATTGCCGGGCAGGCCGAGAACGAGCCGCCCGCGCGCCTGCCCGAGCCACACCGGCTTGCCCGGCTTGATCGCCACTTTCGAGAAAACCAGCTCAAGCCCCTGCTCGGCGAACATCGGCTTGGCGAAGTCCTTCTCGCCCACCGAGGCTCCGCCGGTCACCACGACGAGGTCCGCGTCACGTAGCGCCAGCCCGGCCGCCCGGACCATGTCCTCGAGCCGGTCGGCGAGGGTGACGCTGCCCATGAAGCTCGCCCCCCACGTTTCGGCCATGGCCGCGACTCCGAACGAGACGCTTTCCGGGATCGCCTGCGCACGATGACGCGCAGTGCCCGGCTCGGCGAGCTCGTCGCCTGTGCTCAAGAGCATCAATCTTGGCCGGCGCCACACCGACAGCCGGTCGAGATCTGCAGCCGCAGCCGCCACCAGCTGGCGCGGCCCGAGCAATGTCCCGCTTTCCAGCAGCACGTCGCCCGCCCGGAAGTCGGAACCGGCGGCGCGGATGTGCCGGGCCTGCGGCAGCGGCGCCTCGAAGACCGCTGAGTCGCCCTCGCGGCGCACGACTTCCTGAACGATCACCCGGTCCGCGCCCGGCGGCACCGGCGCACCGGTGAATATCCGGACGCAGCGCCCCGGCCGGACCGCGCCCTGATGACCGCGCCCGGCGAAGGACTCGCCGGCCACGGTCAATGTGGCCGGAAGGGCGGCAAGATCGGCCTCTCGCACGGCATAGCCGTCCATCGCCGACACGTCGGCCGGAGGCGCCGACACCAAGGCGGCGACGGGTGCGGCGAGCACTCGGCCATGCGCTTCGGACAGCGGCACCTCCTCGGCACCGAGCGGCCTGGCGATTGAGAGGACGCGCGCGAGCGCTTCGTCGAACGGGATCACGCCGCGCTGCCGCCTTCCCAGTCGCCGGATTTCCCGCCGCTCTTCGAGGTCACCCGCACGCCGTCGATCGCCATCGTGCGATCCACTGCCTTCAGCATGTCGAACAGCGTCAGGCAGGCGACCGAGACCGCGGTCAGCGCCTCCATCTCCACTCCGGTGACTCCGAGCGTTCGGACCTCGGCGGCGACCTGCAAGCCGGGAAGCGAATCATCGATCTCGATCACGACGGCGACCTTGCCGAGCGGCAGCGGATGGCAGAGCGGGATGAGGTCGGCGGTGCGCTTGGCGGCCATGATGCCGGCCAGCTCGGCGGTCTGGATCACGGAGCCTTTCGGGGTGTCGCCGGAGCGCACCTTGGCAAGCGTCTCCGCGGCGCAGCGCAGCGTTCCTTGCGCGGTCGCGACGCGGCTGGTCGGAGCCTTGTCCGACACGTCGACCATCGCCGCTCGGCCGTCGTCGCGGATATGGGTGAGCCGGCTCATGCGCACAGGTGCCGGAGCCGCGGCACCTGGCCGGCGAGCGAGCAAGGGCGGTAGCGACTGTCGAGCTCGAGCGAGAGGACGAGGTCCCAACCGTCCCGGCACGCGCCGGTCGACCCGGGCAGGCAGAATATGAAGGTGTCCTCGATCTGCCCTGCACAGGCGCGCGACTGAAGCGTCGACACGCCGACGGTGCCGAGGCTTGCTTGATGGAAGACGACCGAGAAGCCGTCCATCTCGCGGCGGAGCAGCGGCCTCACCGCCTCGGGCGTGACGTCGCGCGGCGTGAAGCCGGTGCCGCCGGTCGAGATGATAAGGTCGACGCCATCGTCGGCGACCCAGGCGCGAACCTGCGCCTGTATCGCTTCGACCTCGTCCTTGACGATTGCCTTGTCGGCCAGCTCATGGCCGGCGGCGGTCAGCCGATCGACGAGCAGGCGCCCGGACCTGTCGGTCTCCTCGTCGCGCGTGTCCGAGACGCTGAGCACGGCAATCCGCAACGGGTAGAAGGTCAGGCTCTCATCGATGCCGGGCATCATTCGCTCCAGCGCGCCCGTTCGGCGCGGTCGGCGTCGGTTGGCTCAATCCAGCGCGAGCCGTCAACCGCGTCCTCGCGCTTCCAGAAGACCGCGTCGGTCTTCAGCCGGTCCATCAGATAGTCGGCCGCCTCGAACGCGGCGCGCCGATGCAGCGAGGCTGCCGCGACAAACACGATCGTCTCGCCGGGAAGCACCGCGCCGAAGCGGTGAACCGCGGTGATCGCGCTGACGGCGAAGCGCTGGCTCGCGGCCTGGGCGATCTCGTCGATCGACCGCTGGGTGAGGCGGGGATGATGGTCGAGGAAGATTCGCTCGACCTCCGCGCCGCCCCGCGTCCGCGGCCGCGCGATGCCGGCGAAGCTGACCACCGCCCCTTCATCGTCGAGCTTCGCAATGACTCGCGACAGCTCGGCGGCCGGGTCGAGCGGCAAGTCGGTAAGGCGGGTGTCGATCACTCCGCTCACCCGCCCGACAGTGGCGGGAAGAACTCCACCTTCCGTCCCGCGCCCACGTCAAAATCCTCGGCGACAATGGCATCGTCGACGCAGGCCCTCAGCGATGGGCTGGTCAAATCGGCGGCCGAGTCCGGGTAGAGCGACGCCAGCAAACCGCGCAGCTCGCGCACCGTGAAGCCGGTGGGCGGCGGGTCGATGCTGATTTCGCGGCCGATCCGCTCGCCGAGCTTGCCGAAGAACAGGATGTTCACGCCTTCACGCCTCCGTTTCGCTCCACGGCCTAGTCCGCGGCGGCATCGTCCCGGTGATCCATATCAACGCGCATCTCTCACAAGCAGCCATGCTGCGCCGAGGAGGGAACATCATGCCGATCGAATCGAGCCGCGACTATCATATGCGCCGAGCGCGCGTTGAGCTCGATCTCGCCTACCGCGCGGAGGTGCCGGCGGCAATGGAGGCCCATCTCAGGCTGTCCGCACTTCACATGGCGCGGCTGCGCGCTGCGGCAAAGGCGCGCTGCGTGCCCGCCGCCGCCGCGTGCTGACCCGCGACTGGCCGAACAGCCGATAGGAAGGTCCGACGAGCACCAGGAGCCAGCTCTTGCCGTGCTCCCGGCGAACGGCGGCCATGATGGTTGTTCCCGGATGCTCAACGAGGCCGAGCGACAAAAGCGCCGGCGGCAACCCATGCTGTCCGGCGGCGTTTGCGGTGGATGGAGATCGGCACCTTCGAACCGGTGCATATCGGCTGGCTGGACGCACTGGCGCGGATCGCCGCGGCGCTGGTCTTGTCGTTCATGCTGGGATTCGAGCGCTTCGTGCGCAAGAAGCCGGTCGATTTCCGGCCGTTCGTCATCATCGCGCTCGCGTCCTGCGCGCTGACGCTGGGAATCTCCGAATATGCCTTGCGGGCCGACGACCCGCAGCTCTCGGTTGATCCTGCCAAGGTGGTGAGCGGCGTGATGACCGGAATCGGTTTCATCGGTGCCGGCGCCCTGTTTCGGGAAGAGCATACTGTGTTGGGGGCGGGTTCCGCTGCGTCCATCTGGGCTTCGGGTGCGATCGGCCTCGTCTGCGGCTTCGGCTTCCTCTGGCTAGCCGGGCTGCTGACGCTATCGCTGGTTCTGGTGCTTGCGCTCAGTCGACCATTCACGGACGAATATACGATCAGGGTGGACGACGACGAGGATGGTGAACGGATGTAGCCAGCCATGACGGCACCGAGCGCGACGGGGGAAACCGATGTTCGAAGCCATGATCCGGCTGAGCCAGCTGGCTCTGCCGGTGTTCATCTTCTGCACGATGGCGAACGTGGGCATGACCCAGGATCCGAAGCGGATCGTTCAATATTGGCGCGAGTGGCCTTATTATCTGAAGATGGTGGCCGCGAACTTTCTCTTCGCCCCCGCCGCCATGTGGCTCCTGCTCCACTTCTGGCCGCTGCCGCTCGAATATAAGGCCGGGCTGGCCGTCTTCTCGCTGTGCGCGGGTGCACCCTTCCTCATCAAGCTGACCGCCGTGTCGGAGCACGACCTGGCGCTGGGCGCTGCGACGATCATGCTCCTCGCGCTTGCGACGATCGTGTTCGTCCCCCTCGCCCTTCCGCTCCTCCTGCCGGAGCTCACGGTGAATGGCGGGCGCATGGCCATGACGCTTGCGCGGCAATTGCTGCTGCCGATGGCAGTGGGCGCGCTGGTCGCCTATTCCCTGCCCACCCTCAACAAGCGGCTGCAGCCTTGGGTCGCGTGGATCGGCAACGTCGCCCTCAACGTCGTGCTGGTTTCCACGATCATCGGCTATCTGCCCGAAATCGGCCCGATCGTCTGGTCCGGTGCGCTCATTGTCGGCCTGGTGTTCGTCCTTGTCGCATTCGGGATCGGCTACCTGGCCGGCTGGGGCAACGACGCGCTCGAGGATATTGGCGGTCTCGCGACGGCCCAGCGCAACACGGCCGCAGCGATGCTGATCGCGGTCAGCAGCTTCAGCGACCCGACCGTCTTTGTCCTGATCACCCTGGTCAACACGCTTGGCGTCGGGGTCCTGCTCGCCATCGCCAAGCGGCTGAAGGGCGACAATGCCGAGGTCGCCTCGATCTGGCTGCCGCCGCAGTGATGGGGTGCTGGGCGAAGGGCTTCGGCGCCGGCATCGTCAACGGCGCCGGACGACGGCGCGACGCAGCGATCGGTCCCGGAACCTGGGCTACAGGATGGTGTTCGGCCTTGTGACGGCCTTGTCACTCGAGCCCCGCAGGAGATGGATATGGCAAGCAGCCCCGACAGGAACAGGCGGCCCAATTTCCTGCTGATCGTCGTCGACGACATGGGCTATTCGGACTGCCAACCATTCGGCGGCGAAATCCGCACTCCGGCGGTTCAGGCACTGGCCGACGAAGGAGTCCGGTTCCGCAACTTCCACGTCTCGTCGCTATGCGCCCCGACCCGCTCGATGCTTCTGTCGGGATGCGACAACCATCAGGCAGGGCTCGGCACGATGCCGCCGATGCATTCGACCAACCAGTATCTGCGGCCCGGCTATGAAGGGCCGCTCAACCGCCGGGTCATGACCATCGCCGAAGTCCTGAAAGGCGAGGGATATCGCACCTACATGGCCGGCAAGTGGCACCTCGGCGCAATCAAGGGTTATCGGCCCGAGGACCGCGGCTTCGAACGGGTCTTCTCCTTCCTCGGCGGCGGAGCGAGCCATTTCAACGACAGCCGCGCGCTCAGCTCGAGCGAGGTTCCGCACACCCGCTATGACGAGGACGGGAAGGACGTGACCGATGCCCTCCCCGACGATTTCTTCTCGTCCGACACCTATGTCGACAAGATGATCTCCTACCTGTCGGAGCAGGAGGATGACGCCCCGTTCCTCGCCTATCTCGCATTCACCGCGCCGCACGATCCGCTGCAGGTGCCCGATGAATGGCTCGATCGCTACAAGGGCGCCTATGACGGGGGCTATGACTCGATCCGCGAGCGCCGTCTCGCCCGGATGAAGGAGATGGGCCTGATCCCCGAGGCCCTGGCCGGCAATCCCGGCAGCGGCCTGTTCCCCACCTGGGACCAGCTCGGCGAGCAGGAGCGGGCCGAGCAGGCGCGGAAGATGGAAATCTACGCGGCGATGATCGAGAATTTCGACCACAATATCGGCCGCGTGCTGGACCTGCTGCGCGCCCAGGGCCGCTATGACGACACGATCGTCATCTTCATCTCCGACAATGGGGCCAATCCCAAGGAGCCGCATTTCTACGCGCCCAACACGCCGGAGATGATCGAGCGCGACTATGACAACAGCCTGGAGAATATGGGCCGCAAGGGCTCGTTCGTGTCGATCGGCGGGGCCTGGGCGGAAGTTGCGAACACGCCGCTCTCCTATTTCAAGACCACGACCTACGAAGGCGGAACGCAGGTTCCACTGATCGTCGCCGGCCCCGGAATCGCGAAGCGCGGCATCGATACGTCGCAGCTGCTTCACGCGACCGACCTGCTGCCCACGATCCTCGACTTCGCCGGGGTGGCGCGCCCGGACGAGCGCGACGGCACGCCGCTGGAGCCACTCTACGGCAGATCCTGGAAACCCTATTTGACAGGCCAGAGCGTCGCGCCGGTGCGCGGCCCGTTCGACGCGATCGGCTTCGAGATGATGGAGTGCCGCGCGATCATCAAGGGCGACTGGAAGCTGCTGTTCATGGCGCCGCCCTATGGCGAGAATGACTGGCACCTGTTCAATCTTCGCGAGGACCCGCGCGAGATGGACAATGTCGCGGCGGACCAGCCCGGCAAGTTCGCCGAGCTGAAGGCCGAATGGGAGGCCTATGCCGCCGCCGTCGGCTATATCGAGGCAGGCGAGGTCAAGCAGCTCGAGGGCATGTCTCCCGAAGAGTTCTTCAAGTTCAGCGGGCTCGCTTGAGAAGGGTTGGACCCCGCATCGTCGTCAAACTCGGCGGCGCCCGTCCTGATGCGCGAGGCGAGTAGTCGGTCATGAGCACGAACGCGGTGGTCAATTCCCAGGCCGGTGCAACGAAGGCCGGAGAGATCATTCGCACGACTGGCGATCCGGACTCGACCGGCGGCTGGTGATCATTCCCAACGTCACGATCTTCACCAAAGCGATCACGGTGAACCCCGACTGCGACTTCCGGATCAGCAATTACACTCTGTCGGTCGCTTATGGCGGCGATCCGCGACGTGCGATGGAGATCGTAATCGAGGCGGTCAGGGGCGCCGAGGGCGTGATGCCGGAGCCGCCGCCGGCGATCGCGATAGACGCCCTCAACGATTATTCGATCGACCTGTATATCGTCTATGCCGCCGGCGCGACCGAGCCCGAGCAGATCAGAACCAAGGGAGCCGTGCTCCTGGCCATTCATGATGCCTGGCGAGCCGACGGCATCGCTCTGCCATTCCCCACCCAGGTCAAGCTCGTCCACCCTTATGGGCCGGCCGAAGACAATCCCGATAAGATCGACGGATTGCCCGATCGCGCGGATGCTTAGCCCGCTTCGGCGCCCTTCACGGTGACGGGCGGGAGGCCGGTGATCGCGATCTCGCGGCCCGGATTCGGCATGACGATCTCATGTTCGCGGAACTTGGCGAGGATCCGCTTGAAGATCTCGCTCTGGATGTTGCCGAGGCCGTCCTCGGGGTCGCGGATCCAGAAGCGGATCTCCAGCTTGATTCCGTTCTCGCTGATATCGGTGATCCGGATCGCGGGCGTCGGCTCGTTGATCACCCGCGGGCTTTCCCGGGTCGCGTCGTGGATCAGGGTTTCGACCAGATCGAGATCGCTGTCATAGGCGACCTTGAGGGACATCCGGATCCGGACGTCGCGCGAGGAATAGTTCCAGTTCTCGACGCGCTCCGTCATCAGCAGCTCGTTGGGAATGAGATATTCCTTGCCGTCGCGGGTGATGATCGACACCGCCCGAGTACCGATCTTGTTGACCTCGCCGACGGCCTCGCCGACGACGATGACGTCGCCCGGCTTGATCGACCGGTCCATCAGCAGGATGATCCCGGAGGCGAGATTGCTGAAGATCTTCTGCAATCCGAAGCCCAGTCCCAGGCCGACCGTGCCGGAGAAGATCGACAGGGCCGTGGTGTCGATTCCCAGCATGTCGATCGCCGCGAAGATCGCAATCACGACGATGGCGATCGCGGCAAGCTTCTCGGCCAGAAGGCTCTGCGTGATGTCGAGGTTGGTGCGGCGGCGGATGAACGCCTTGGCGCCGTGGTTGACCACCCGCACCAGCGCGTAGAGCACGACCGCAGCAAAGGCGAGGTTGAGGATGTCGAGAAGCGAGATCCGGGTCTCGCCAAGGGTGACTGCCAAGCCGTCCAGCGATTTCTCCACGAAGTCGAGCTGCTCGTAGCGGCCGGTGAGGATCAGGGAGCCGCAGATGATCGCGATCGCCAGCGCTGCGCTCCCGGACAGGCCGAAGGCGAGTGCCACCCGCCACGCCGCCAGCGCCGATGCGAGGGGTATCGCAAGGTCGAACAGCAGGAGGGAATAAGGCGGCCAGTCATGCGCCGCCGCCGCGATCGTCAGCAGGGCGATCGCGCCGACCGCCGCAACGGCGGACGCCGCATGCCGGCTCGGGAGGACCCGCTGGTGCTCGGCCGCCTCGAGCTTGGGCGAGACGCTGCGCTCCAGCCACCGGCACAGCCACCGGGAAAGGAACCGGGTGGCCACGGCAATGGCAATGATGATTCCGGTGGCGACCGCAAGGAGGCCGAGATCGGCCGCGGCGAGCGGCGGAAGCCCGAAAAACTCCCCGACCGCAGTGGCCGTTTCTTCCGCGGTCGGCGCACTTATCGCCATGCACGACTCTCCCAGGCGCGGTGTACGTCAGGCCCGGTCCGCATTGGATGGCCCGATCGGTTCAGCGACAGCCATATCCAAACACCGGCACCGAGTCCCGTGGAACGCAGCAAGACATTGCGGGCAGGGGCGGGACTTTTTCGCTTGGCACTCTACATGATGCCCAAGCTCGAACATCGTCCGTAGGCAATTATGAACGACCCCGATCACGGCAAGGCGCATCATCATCCGGCAAGCGGCAGCGGCACAGTCGTCGACCCGGTCTGCGGAATGACGGTCGATCCGGCGACGACACCGCATCACGCGAGCCATGCGGGACTCGACTATCATTTCTGCTCGGCCAAATGCCGCGAGCGGTTCCTGGCTCGGCCGGAGCTGTTCATCGGCGATGCGCCGCGGCCGGAGCCGGAGGGCTCGAAAGACATCGTCTACACCTGCCCGATGCATCCGGAGATCGAACAGATCGGCCCCGGCACCTGCCCGATCTGCGGCATGGCGCTGGAGCCGAAGGGCGCGGCGATCCTCGACGGGCCGTCCGAGGAATCTCTCGACATGCGGCGGCGCTTCATCGTCTCGGCGATCCTCACCGTTCCGCTCGCGATCGTCGCCATGGGCCGTCATTTCTTCCCGGCGTGGTTTGAGTTCGCCGGCGCCCGAACCCTCGACTGGATTGAGCTGGCGCTTGCGACTCCCGTCGTCCTGTGGGGTGGCTGGCCGTTCTTCGTTCGCGGCTGGCAGAGCGTTCGCAACCGCCACCTCAACATGTTCACCCTGATCGCGCTCGGCACGGGCGTTGCCTGGCTCTATTCGGTCGTCGCGACCTTGGCGCCGGGCATCTTCCCGCCCGCCTTCCGCGGCCCGCACGGCGAGGTCGGAGTCTATTTCGAGGCGGCGGCGGTGATCGTCACCCTGGTGTTGCTCGGCCAGGTGCTGGAACTGCGGGCCCGCGAGCAGACGGGCTCCGCGATCCGCGCCTTGCTCGACCTCGCGCCGAAGACCGCTCACCTGATCGACGGTCGCCGCGAGCGCGACATCCCGCTCGACCTCGTCCGCGCCGGGGACCAGCTTCGAGTGAAGCCGGGCGAGGCCGTGCCGGTCGACGGCCGGGTCGTCGAGGGCCAGTCGGCGCTCGACGAATCCATGCTGACCGGCGAGCCCCTGCCGGTCGCCAAGGGGGCTGGCGATCCCGTCACTGGAGGCTCGATCAACGGCGAGGGAGCCTTCGTGATGGAGGCCGAGCGAGTCGGTTCCGAGACCATGCTCGCGCGCATCGTCCAGATGGTCGCGGAGGCGCAGCGCAGCCAGGCGCCGATCCAGAAGACGGTCGACAGGGTTTCCGCCGTGTTCGTCCCCGCGGTGATCGCCGTGGCTCTGCTGGCCTTCCTGATCTGGTCGTTCGCGGCGCCGGAGCCGCGCATTCCCTTCGCTCTGGTCGCGGCCGTATCCGTGCTGATCATCGCCTGCCCGTGCGCGCTCGGACTCGCCACTCCGATGTCGATCATGGTCGGAGTCGGCAAAGGCGCGCAGGCGGGCGTGCTGATCAAGAATGCCGCGGCGCTCGAGCGCTTCGCCGAAGTCGATACTTTGGTCGTCGACAAGACCGGCACTCTCACCGAAGGGCGGCCCGCCCTCGTCGCGGTCGAGGCCGCTGACGGCTTTGCCGAGGACGAGGTGCTGAGCCTCGCCGCCGCGGTCGAGCGCGACAGCGCCCACCCGCTCGCACTCGCCATCGTCACCGGCGCCCAGGATCGCGGCCTGTCTCCCGAGCCGGCGAGCGATTTCGCCTCGGTCACCGGCAAGGGCGTCGTCGCGACCGTCGCCGGCCGCCGGGTCGCGGTCGGCAATCCCGCAATGCTCGAAGCCGAGGGCGCCGATGCCGCTCCGCTCACCGCCGTCGCCGACCGCTACCGCTCGGAAGGCGCGACGGTCATGTTCGCGTCCATCGACGGCCGCGCCGCCGGGCTGGTTGCCGTCGCCGACCCGATCAAGGCGACGACCCGCCAGGCCATCGACCGGCTCCATGGCGAGGGCCTCAAGCTCATCATGCTGACCGGCGACAACCGCACCACCGCCGAGGCGGTCGCCAGGACGCTCGGAATCGACGAGGTCGTCGCCGAAGTGCTGCCGCAGGAGAAGGACCAGGCGATCGAGCGGCTGAAGCGCGAGGGCCGGGTCGTCGCCATGGCCGGTGACGGAGTCAATGACGCGCCCGCGCTCGCCCGCGCCGACATCGGAATCGCGATGGGCGCGGGCTCGGACGTCGCCATCGAGAGTGCGGGCGTCACCCTGGTGAGGGGAGACCTGATGGGCCTCGTTCGCGCCCGTCGCCTGTCGCGGGCCGTGACGGCGAACATCCGCCAGAACCTGCTCTTCGCCTTCGGCTACAACGCCCTCGGTATCCCGATCGCGGCGGGGGCGCTCTATCCGTGGTTCGGACTGATGCTGAGCCCGATGATCGCCGCGCTCGCCATGAGCCTGTCCTCGGTCTCGGTCATCGGCAACGCATTGCGGCTTCGCGCGCTCAGGCTGGACCAATAGGGATCGAGGCGGAAGCCGGAGGACGTCTCGGTCCGGATTTCGCGCTTCGGCCATCCTGGTTCCCCTCGCCGGTGGTCGACTGGAATCCCAGCTTCGCGCTGGTCGTTCACCCGAAGCTGCGCACCGGGGCCGAGGCGATGTCATCCTGGCCATGGCGTGGATCGACGCCGGCGATTAGGGTCGGTCGCTTATGGTCCCGTTCACGGAAATCGACCCCAATAGCGAGCTGGTGCGCTCGCTCGTCATCACGCTCGACCTGTGCGGGACGTTCGCATTCGCGATCAGCGGCGCGATGGCGGGGGTGCGCCAACGCCTCGACATTTACGGCGTGCTGGTGATCGCCTTCACGACGGCGACCTTCGGCGGGCTCACCCGCGACCTGCTGATCGGCGCGGTGCCGCCCGCCGCCCTGGAGGACTGGCGTTATCTGGCGGTGTCGCTGACCGCCGGCCTCATCGCCTTCTTCTCCTGCGGGTTGATCGAGAAGCTGCGCAACCCCGTGCGCCTGCTCGACGCCGCGGGCCTCGCCTTCTTCTGCGTCGCGGGCGCCGAGAAGGCACTCGCCTTCGGCCTCAGCCCGGTGATGGCGGCGCTTCTGGGCATGCTCACCGGCGTCGGCGGCGGCATGATCCGCGACATCCTGCTCGCGGAAATCCCCGCCGTGTTGCGGCGCGACTTCTATGCCGTCGCCGCGCTTCTCGGTGCGGGCATCGTCGTCGCCGGCGATCAGTTGGGCTTCCCGGTCGTACTCACGGCGATCGCCGGCGGTCTCGCCTGCCTTTGCCTGCGGGTCGTCGCCATCCGGCGCGGCTGGCACCTTCCAGTCGCGCCGGGCGAGCCTCCTCCGCCGACCGACAGCACCGAAAAGTAGCTTCCGGGCACGTCTTTAGCCTGGCGGCGCCCCGGCGACGCGGACCAGATCGGCGCCAGTCGGTCGGAGGGCCGTCGACAGGTTTCCGTCAGCGGGAGAGTTCCTGCACGTCGGCAACCAGGCCAGCGTTTCCGTTCTTGCAACGCATGCCTGCGCTTGCGTCCTCTCCTCGTTGGCTCCCGCGCGGCCTACATCGCTCGTAACGAGGCGCGGCTTGCCGCCGGCGCCGATGGGAGATGAGGAGATGATCGAAGTCCGTCCGTTCGACAGCCTTGGCGGCGCCAATCATGGCTGGCTCGACGCCAAGCACCATTTTTCCTTTGCCGATTATCATGATCCGGCCCGCGTCCAGTGGGGCTCGTTGCGCGTGTGGAACGATGACAGGATCGCTCCGCGCTCCGGCTTTCCGCCTCACCCGCACCGCGACATGGAAATCATCACCTATGTCCGCGAAGGCGCGATCACGCACGAGGACAGCCTCGGCAACAAGGGCCGCACCGAGGCAGGTGACGTCCAGGTCATGTCGGCCGGCACGGGAATCCGCCACGCCGAATATAATATGGAGGACAAGGAAACCCGGATCTTCCAGATCTGGATCATTCCCGAGAAGACCGGGGGCGAGCCGCGATGGGGCAGCAAGCCGTTTCCGAAGGACGACCGCCACGGTGCATTCGTGACCCTCGCGAGCGGCCTTCCCGAAGATGACGGGGCACTGCCGATCCGCACTCCGGCGCGGGTCGCCGGGGCGACGGTCCGCGCCGGCGAGACGGTGACCTACAAGCTCGGCGAGGGCCGCCACGCCTATCTCGTGCCGGCGACCGGCGCGGTCGAGGTGAACGGCGTTCCCGCCAAGGCCCGCGACGGAGTCGCCATCAAGGACGTCGCGGAGATCGCCATCACCGCCCGCGAGGACAGCGAGCTGGTGCTGGTCGACGCGGCCTAGCTCAAGTGCGCGGCGGGCGGCTCCAGTCGCCCGCCGCCGCCATCCAAAGACTGAGTGCCGCCAGCGCCGCGGTCTCTGCGCGCAGGATGCGGGGGCCAAGCGCAACGCCGTGCGCGGAGGGGAGGGCGCGGATCGCCGCGCGTTCTTCGGCAGTGAAGCCCCCTTCCGGTCCGATCAGGATTGCTGCAGGGCCAGGCTTCGCGGCGTCCTGAAGCGGCACTCCGCCCTCCTCGTCGGCGAACAGCAACGCCCGTTTCGCAGGCCACTCCTTCAGCAATTTCTCCAGCTTCACCGGCTCTTCGAGCGCGGGGAGGGCAGTGCGGTCGCATTGTTCGGCGGCCTCGACGCTGATCGCGAGCAGGCGGTCGAGATTGACCCGGTCGACTACTGTGCGCTGAGTCACAACCGGAACGAGCCTGCCGACGCCCAGCTCGGTCGCCTTCTCGATCATCCAGTCGAGCGGCGCCCGCTTCACCGGCGCGAATACCAACCACAGGTCCGGCACCTCCTCGCGCGGACGCAGGTGGCGGGTGACCAAGAGCGTGACCCGCTTGCGTCCGGCTTCCTCAATCCGCGCGAGCCACTCCCCGCTCACATCGTCGAACAGCTTCACCTCGGCGCCTGCGCCGAGCCGCAGTACGTTGCCGAGGTAATTGGCGGGTGGGCCGTCGAGAGCGACGCGGGCACCGGCAGTCAGAACCTGCTCGACGAAGAGTCTGGGCAGGCTAGCGGGCGGCCAGGCGGGAGTTGCAGGCATGGGCACCGGAAGAGAAGAAGATGGATGCCGGATCAAGTCCGGCATGACGATTTTCTGAACTGTCACTCCGGAATTCTCTGAACCGCCACTCCGGAATTCCCTGAACCGTCACCCCGGGCTTGATCCGGGGTCCACCTTCCTTTCTAGCCCGATGGGTGAGCAGCGCCCCTTCCGACATCGTCCCCGATTCCGAGCAGCGCGGACTGATCGGCGCCTTGCCTGCAGCCGTACGGCCCTATGCCTCGCTGATCCGGCTGGACCGGCCGATCGGGGTGTGGCTGCTGTTCTGGCCGGGCGCATGGGCGGTGGCGCTGGCCGGTATGGGGGGCGGAGCCTTCAATCCGCTGGGCTGGACCCTGATCGCCTGGCTGGCGCTGGGTGCGTTCGCGATGCGCAGCGCGGGGTGCGTCTATAACGACATCGTCGACCGCGACCTCGACGCCAAGGTGGAGCGAACCCGGCTCCGCCCGCTCGCGAGCAAGCGCGTGTCGCTGAAGGGCGCCTGGACCCTCCTCGTCGGAATGAGCCTGATCGGCCTTGTCGTGCTGCTCCAGCTTCGCCCGCTCGCGCAGATCGTCGCGCTCGCAAGCCTCGCGCTCGTCGCCGCTTATCCGTTCATGAAGCGGATCACCTGGTGGCCCCAGGCGTGGCTCGGCCTCGTCTTCTCCTGGGCGGCCCTTGTGGGCTGGCCGGCGGTGCGCGGCACGATCGATGCGCCCGCCTTGCTCCTCTATGCCGGCTCGATCTTCTGGGTGATCGGCTACGACACGGCCTATGCGCTCCAGGACAAGGAGGATGACGCCCTGGTCGGGGTCAAATCCTCGGCCCGGGCGCTCGGCCGCCACGCCAGGCTCGGCATTGCCGTCTGCTACCTGCTCGCTCTCGCTTTGTGGGCGGCGGCCTTTTGGACAGTGCGGCCGCAATGGCTCGGCCTTGTCGCGCTCGTCCCGATGGCCGCGCATCTCGCGCGCCAGATCGTCCGCCTCAAGCCCGACGACGGCATGCAGGCGCTCGCCACCTTTCGCTCCAACCGCTTCGCCGGGTTGCTGATGTTCCTCGCCTGCCTCGTCGTCGGCACGACCGCCTGAGCCGCGCCCTTGCCCGCCGGCCCCGCCGGCCCTAAGTCCGCCGCCTCATGCTGAACGTTGATCAAGCCGAGGCGCGCGCCGGCGCCCTCATCGATGCTGCCCGCAAGGCCGGCGCGGACGCCGCCGACGTCCTCTATGTCGGCGAGGCCTCGCTCGGCATCCAGGTGCGCCTGGGCGAGCTCGAGGATGTCGGCCGCTCCGAAGGCGAGGAGATCGGTCTTCGCCTGTTCATCGGCACTCGTTCGGCCAGCGTGTCCTCCTCCGACCTGTCCGCCGACGCGCTTTCCGCCCTGGTCGAGCGCGCGGTCGCGATGGCGAAGGAGGCGCCCGAGGATTCCCATGCCGGCCTCGCCCCCGAGGAATTGCTGTTCCGCGGCGACCTCCTTCCACTGGAGAGCGACGATGGCGCCGATCCGTCGCCCGCGGAATTGAAGCAGCGCGCGCTCGACATCGAAGCGGCCGCGCGCTCGGTCCCCGGAATCACCAATAGCGAGGGCGCAGGGGTCAGCGCCGCGCGCAGCGTGTTCGCGCTCGCCACGAGCCACGGCTTCTGTCGCGGTTACCATTCCAGCCATTATTCGGCAGGCGTCAGCGTGGTCGGCGGTGAGGGCGGCGCGATGCAGCGCGACCATGCCAGCCACAATGTCCGCCATTTCACCGATCTCGACGGCCCCGAGGAGCTGGGGCGCCTCGCCGGCGAACGCGCTGTGAAACGGCTCAACCCCGGCAAGCTCGCCAGCGGAGTCATGCCGATCGTGTTCGACCCGCGAGTCGGCGGCGGCCTGGTCGGCCATCTGATCTCGGCGATGTCGGGCCCGGCGATCGCGCGCCGCACGAGCTTCCTGCTCGACCGGGAAGGCGAACAGATCCTGCGGGAGAGCCTGTCGATCATCGACGATCCGCACCGCGTGCGCGGCCTTCGTTCGCGCCCGTTCGACGGCGAAGGGGTCGCGACCGGGCGGCGAGCGCTGGTCGAGAAGGGGCGGCTCGGCGACTGGCTGCTCAACAGCGCGTCGGCCCGCCAGCTCAGCCTCGCCACCAACGGCCATGCGACCCGCGGCGTCGGCGGGGCGCCGGGCGTCGGAGCGACCAACGTCCACCTGACCGCTGGCACGCAAAGCCCTGCCGAGCTGATCGCCGATATCAGCCAAGGCCTCTATGTCACGGAAATGATTGGCCAAGGCATCAACCCGGTGACGGGCGATTATAGCCGCGGCGCGAGCGGCTTCATCATCCGGGGCGGGGAGATCGCCGAGCCGGTCGCGGAGATTACGGTCGCCGGCAATCTGCTCGACATGTACCGCACGTTGACCGCGGCGGACGACCTGGAACATCGCCGCGCGGTCAATGTTCCCACACTGCGTGTCGAAGGAATGACGGTCGCCGGTGCTTGAGGACATTGCAGAGATCACCGCCGAGGCCGGACGCATCGCGCTCGGGCGCTGCGGCACGGACTATAGGAGGTGGGAGAAGGAACCGGGCCACCCGGTCTGCGACATCGACCTGGAGGTCGACAATTTCCTGCGCGAGCAGCTGATCGCCCTCGATCCCGAAGCGGGGTGGCTGTCCGAGGAGACTGCCGACGAATCCGACCGGATCGAGCGCAAGCGGGTGTGGGTCGTCGACCCGATCGACGGAACCCGCGATTATCTGCGCGGACGCACCGGCTGGGCGGTATCGGTGGCGCTGGTCGAGGATCGCGCGGTCAGATACGGCGTGCTCTCGGCACCGCAGCGCGACGAGTTGTGGAGCGCCGAGCTTGGCCGTGGCGCCTGGCGCAACGGCCAGCCCATCCGCTGCAGCCAACGCAGTGAGCTGGTTGGCGCACGGGTGCCGGCAGACAGCCTGCCCAAGGTCGACCGCGACCTCGTCATGGTCAACAAGCCCAATTCGATCGCGCTTCGAATCGCCATGGTGGGCGCAGGCGAGGCGGACCTCGTGGCAACGCTACGCTGGGGCCGCGAATGGGACATCGCCGCCGCGATCCTGATCGCAGCCGAGGCCGGCGCTTCCGTCACCGGTGCCCTCGGCCAGCCGCTCACCTTCAACAGTCCGGACGCCGCAGCGTTCGGAGTGCTCGCCTCCTCGCCCGGAATCCACGAGCAGGCCATCGAGCGCCTGCGCGAACGCGCGATGGCGGTGGTGTAAGTTCCTCCCCGAGCTTGCTCGGGGAGGGGGACCATCCGCGGAGCGGATGGTGGAGGGGTAATCCCAAGCCGAAGGGAGCTACCCCTCCACCATGCCTCGCATGGTCCCCCTCCCCATGACGCTTCGCGTCACAGGGAGGAATCTACAGGAGCAATTCCCAGCCGCGGAATCTCGATCTTGGGGCAGCGGTTCATCACCACCTTGAGGCCCGCCGCCTCCGCCCGCGCCGCCGCCTCCTCGTCGATCACGCCGATCTGAAGCCACACGGACTTTGCGCCGGCGGCGATCGCTTCCTCGACCGCCTCGCCGGCGGCGGCGGGGCGGCGGAAGATGTCGACCATGTCGATGGGCTCGCCGATCTGCGACAGCTCGCGCCAGACATATTCGCCATGCACGTGCTCGCCGGTGATCTGCGGGTTGACCGGGATCACTCGATAGCCATGGTCCTGAAGGTAGCGCATCACGCCATAGCTCGGCCGGTCGGGCCGGTCCGACGCGCCGATCATCGCGATCGTGCGTGTCTCGCGCAGAAGCTCGGCAATGTCCTCGTCACGCTCCAGGGGCATGATAATCTCCCGTCATTCCAGCGAAAGCTGGAATCCCACTGCCTTTGTTCCCTACAAGAAGAAAAGAGATTCCAGCTTTCGCTGGAATGACGGTCACGCTTTCACCTGCTCCAGCAGCCGCCCCGCGATATCGCGGAAGATCCCAGCTTCGTAAGCGTCGCCGGCGGCCGGCGGTTCCCCCGCATCGCTCGCCTCGCGGATCGAAAGGGTGAGGGGAACACGGCCGAGGAAAGGAATTCCCATCACGCGAGCTGCAGCCTCGGCGCCGCCAGCGCCGAACGGATCGCTGACCTGCGCGCAATGCGGGCATTGGTAGCCGGCCATGTTCTCGACGAGGCCGACGATCGGCACGTCCATCTTGCGGAACAGGTCGATGGCGCGGGTCGCGTCGATCAGCGCGAGGTCCTGCGGGGTGGACACGATCACGGCGCCGGCCGGCTTCCATTTCTGCACCAGGGTCATCTGCACGTCGCCGGTGCCGGGCGGCAGGTCGACGATCATGATCTCGGTGTCGCCCCAGTCGCCGTCCAGCAAGTTGCCGAGCGCGCTCGCGGTCATCGGTCCTCGCCAGGCCACGGCGGTGCCCGGCTCGATCAGCTGGCCGATCGACAGCATCTTCACGCCGTGCGTGTCGACCGGCACGATCTGCTGGTCGTGAAGCTCGGGCCGGCTGTGATTGCCCATGATCCGCGGTTGCGACGGGCCGTATATGTCCGCATCGACCAGGCCGACCTTCTTGCCCAGCCGTGCCAGCGCCACCGCCAGGTTGGCGGACAAGGTCGACTTGCCGACCCCGCCCTTGCCGCTGCCGACGGCGATGATGCGCCGCTGCACTTTCTCGACGCTCATCGCGATGCGGCTGTCGGTTACGCCCGCCACGCCGACCAGGGCCGCGCGGATGCGTCGCTCGAGCGCCGCGCGCTCCTCGGCGGCGATGCCGGTCGCGTCAATGACGACTGTCGCGAGCCCGTCTTTCACGCGCGCGAGCTGAATGCGTTCGGGATCGACGAGCGAAGCAAGGGCATCGCGGACGGCGGCTGTCGGGTCTGTCATGTCGCGTGGACGGATAGGCGATAAGCCGCCGCTTGCCACTGTTTTTCCGCGGATCGCTACCTATAAGAGCCTTCATGAGACGATATTTGAGCTGGGGCTGGCGCGGACTTGCCATGGGTGAAAATCGCGGTCCCTGGGGTGGCCGGGGATCCGGCGAGGGCGGCGGCGACGGGTCCGGCGGCGATGGATCGGGCGGCGGCGGCGGTGGCGGCGGCCCGCGCAATCCCTGGGGCCAGCCCGGCCCTCGGCGGCGGCGTCCTGGCGGCCCGAGCGGCGGCGGCGACGTCACGTCGCTGGACGAATGGCTGAGGCGCAGCCGTGAGAAGCTCGGCCGCGGCTTGCCGTCCGGCGGGGGTACCAATCGGCCCTACTGGCTCTACGGAATCATCGCCTTCGTCGCGATCTGGCTGCTCTTCACCAGCGTTCATCGCGTCGGCCCGCAGGAGCGCTACGTGGTGACGACCTTCGGCCGCTACGTCCGGACGCTGGGACCCGGTATCGGCCTGACCTGGCCCGCGCCGATCTCGCGAGTCCAGGCCGTGTCGGTCGAGGAAATCCGCGAGATCAACATTCCGCAGCAGCGCAACGAGGAGAATCTGATTCTCACGGGCGACCAGAACGTCATCGATCTCAGCTATTCGGTGCGCTGGAACATCAAGGACCCGCAGCTCTTCCTGTTCCAGATCGCGGAGCCCGAGGAGACCGTCCGCGAGGTCGCCGAGAGCGCGATGCGCGCGGTGGTCGCACGCGTCAGCCTCGACGAGGCGCTGGGCGCCGGCCGAAGCGCGATCGAGCAGCGAGTCGAGCAGAACATGCAGCAGCTGCTCGACGATTATGGCGCCGGAATCGCCATCCAGGGCATCGCGATCAACCAGTCGCAGGCGCCGACAGCGGTCAACGAGGCGTTCCTCCGCGTGTCCGCGGCCCAGCAGCAGGCGCAGAGCGCCCAGAACGACGCGCGCGCCTATGCGCTTCAGCTCACCGCCCGCGCCCAGGGCGACGCGGCGCAGTTCAACCAGATCTATCAGCAGTACAAGGCTGCGCCGGAGGTCACCCGCCGCCGCATGTATTACGAGACAATGGAGCAAATCCTGGCCGAGGTTGACACCACCATCGTCGAAGCGCCCGGAGTCACACCTTATCTGCCGCTGCCGGCGGTCGATGGCGCACGCCGGCGGGCCGCGCCCCAGCAGGAGCAGCAGGTCCAGCAGGGGCAGGGCCGATGACCCAGTATCTTCGCAACCCCATCGCGCTGGCGATCGGCGCCATCCTGGTCCTGATCCTGATCGGAAGCACACTGGTCGTGGTGCCCGAGAACAAGCAGGCCGTGGTCACCCGTTTCGGCGAGCCGCAGACGATCATCAACCGCTACCAGGCCGGCCAGACCTTCGGCGACTATGGTGCCGGCGTCGCCCTGCGCGTGCCGTTCTTCGACCAGGTCCACTGGATCGACAAGCGCATCCTGTCGGTCGGCATGGAGAACCAGCAGGTCCTGTCGACCGATCAGCTGCGCCTGCAGGTCGACGCCTTCGCCCGCTACCGGATCGTCGACCCGCTGCGCATGTACGTATCGGCGCGGACCGAGGAGCGGGTCAGCGCCGCGCTTCGCCCGATCCTCGCCTCGTCGCTTCGCAACGAGCTCGGCCGCCGTCCCTTCGCGGCCCTGCTGAGCCCGGAGCGCGGCCAGATGATGGACAATATCCAGCAGGCGCTGAACCGAGTCGCCGCCCAATATGGCGCCGAGATCATCGACGTGCGCATCAAGCGTGCTGACCTGCCGGCCGGCCCCCCGCTCGATTCCGCCTATGAGCGGATGCGCACCGCGCGTCTCCAGGAGGCGCGGTCGATCGAGGCCCAGGGCCTGAAGCAGGCGCAGATCATCCGCGCCGAGGCCGAGGCCGAGGCGGCGGCGACCTATGCCCGCGCCTACAACCAGGACCCGGACTTCTACGATTTCTACCGCGCGATGCAGTCCTATCGCACCAGCTTCCTTGCGGAGAATGGCGGCGATACCAATGTCATCCTCTCACCGGACAACAGCTATCTGAGGCAGTTCCAGGGACAGCGGCGTTAGGCCCATTCAAATCCGGTTCAGCATGCGGTCCTAGCGTGCGACCGGCCAGGGGACGTGAAGATAGTCAAGAGCGCGATGAGTGAGAGGAATTAGGAGGATGAGGAAAGTGCGTTACGTCTATGGCATCACCGCCGCCCTGCTGATCGGCGGCAGCATGACGAACGTCGCTGTTGGTCCCGTCGGCGCCCAGACCGCAATCAACGCGCCCGGAGCGATCAACGCCGCGCCTCCGCGCGCCGGAGCGCCGATGAGCTTTGCGGATCTCGCCGAGCGTCTCCAGCCGGCGGTGGTCAACATCTCGACCCGCCAGAGCATCACCATCCCCCGCCGCCGCGCGCTTCCGCCCGGCTTCGAGGAGTTCTTCCGCCGCTTCGGCGGCGAGGTGCCGCAGCAGAATGACCAGGGCGGCGGCGACGTCACCCAGCGCGGCGGATCTCTCGGCTCGGGCTTCATCATCTCGGCCGACGGCTACATCGTCACCAACAACCACGTCGTGGCGCCCGCGCGCAGCAACGCGGTCGTGGAATCGATCACCGTCACGCTCGCGGATCGAACCGAATATGAAGCCGAGGTGGTCGGCCGCGACGAGGCCTCCGACCTCGCCGTCCTCAAGATCAATCCGCGCGGGCGCCTGCCGTTCGTCCAGTTCGCCAATCCCAATGCGGTGCGCGTCGGCGACTGGGTCGTTGCCATCGGCAATCCCTATGCGCTCGGCGGTTCGGTGACTGCGGGCATCGTGTCGGCGCTCCACCGCAATATCGGCGCGGGCAATTACGATCGCTTCATCCAGACCGATGCCTCGATCAACTCGGGCAACAGCGGCGGTCCGCTGTTCGACCTCCAGGGCAACGTCGTCGGAATCAACACCGCGCTTTATTCGCCGACCGGCGGCAATATCGGCATCGGCTTCGCCATCCCGGCCGAGCAGGCGATCCCGATCGTCGAATCGCTGCGTCGCGGCGAGCGCGTGCGCCGCGGCTATATCGGCGTAACCCTGCAGCAGGTGAACAGCGATATCGCCGCGGCCGGCGGCCTTGAAAGCAATCGGGGCGAGCTGATCAGCAGCGTCACTCCGGGCGGCCCGGCCGCGCGCGCGGGAATCGAACAGGGCGACGTCGTCATCAGCGTTGGCGGCCAGCCGGTCACGCCCGATTCGTCCGTCGCCTATCTCATTTCCCGGCAGGCCATCGGCAGCCGTGTCCCGGTCGAGGTGATCCGCAACGGCCAGCGCCGCACGCTGAACCTGACGATCGCCGAGCGACCGAGCGATGAGGAGCTGGCACGGCTCAACGGTCTCGAGGTCGAGGGCGAGGCCGAGGCGGACAAGCCGGAAGATGCTGAATCCAGCGGTCAGGCTTCGGCCCGAGCGAGCCTCGGCTTGTCGTTACAGACGCTGACTCCGGAACTTGCCCGCCGCGGCGGCCTCACCGGCGACGTGCGCGGCGTCGTCGTGACCGGCCTCGATCCGAACAGCGACGCGGCCCAGAAGGGGCTTCGCGCCGGCGACATTATCGTCTCGGTCAACCGCGCCCCGGCCAACAGCCCGGACGCTGTATCGCAGGCCGTCGACGCCGCCCGCCGCAGCGGCCGCAGTTCCGTGCTTCTGCTCGTTCGCCGCGGCAACGGCCCGCCTGCTTTCGTCGCGGTCAATCTGACCCGCGGATAAGGCTGGTCTTCCACTTCCTCCCTGTCGCCGAAGGCGACGGGGAGGGGGACCGCCGAAGGCGGAGGAGGGGCTAGGCGCCGTTCTGTCCCTCCACCACTCGCTTCGCGAGCGGTCCCTCCCCATGAAGCTTCGCTTCACAGGGAGGACCTTACTTGTCCAGTACCCGCGCTTTCAGCTCAGCGCCTGACCAGCTGCGCTCGACGCCCAGCTCCGCCTCCTTGACCAGCTGCACGATCGCCGCATTGACGCGCGGGTTGCGGCCGTGCTTGCGCGCCAGCGCGACGACCTCGCCGTTGAGGAAGTCGATTTCGGTCTGCCGTCCTGCCGCGAAATCGTCGGCCATCGACGAACGCGCCTCTGGGTCGATGCCCTGGAGCTTGAGGAACGGCTTGAACAGGGCGTTGGGCAGGCGCAGCACGTCGGGCAGGCGCCCGGGCGGAACCGCCCCCATCTTGGCGGGCTCGATTCCGGCGAGCTTCATCGCCGCAAGCGCCTCGTCCTGGGTCGCCGCCACCACCTGGCGATAGTCGCGGTCCAGAAGCTCCTCGATCAGGGTCTTGCCGGACAGCGCGTTGACCGCGTTGTTGAGGTTGAGGAGCAGCTTGCTCCACAGCACCGGCACCATGTCGTCGGCGAGCTTCAGGCGGCCCGGCCGGGTGCCGAGCCTGTCCGCGAGCGCGCGCGTGACCTCATGATCCTGGGCCATCAGGTCGCCCGCCGTCGCCTTGTGCCAGCGCCCGTTGCCGAGCCGGACGACGTTGAACGGCACCATCCCGGGCAGCACCGTGCGGCCGGGCAGCGCCGCGCGCAGCCGCTCGGCATTGCTGACGCCGTTCTGGAAGCTGATCAGCACCGCGTCCTTGCGGGTGTGGCGGGCGATCGCGGCGGCTGCCGAATCGGTGTGGATGCTCTTGACCGTCACCAGGATGACGTCGGCGTCCGCGAGCGCGGCCGGGTCGGTCGTGCAGGTGATGGTTCCGGCCGGCAGGTGGATCGAGCGGGCCGGCGCGTCGCCGCTGCCGTCGCTGATGGTGAGACCATGGGCGGTGATCTCGTCGGCGGCGGCCTTCCGGCCGATCAGGATAACGTCGATCGCTGCGGAGGCCCAGGCACCCCCGATCCAGCCGCCGACTGCGCCCGCCCCGAAGACCGCAACCTTCAACTTCGCTCAGCCCCTTCCGCGATAAGAAGCGACGCCTTGGTCGGGCACCCACAGGCCCTCGGGCGGGGCGCCCGTCTGCCAGAAGACGTCGATGGGAATGCCCCCGCGCGGATACCAATAGCCGCCGATGCGCAGCCAGCGCGGCTTCATTTCCTCGACCAGCCGCTCGCCGATGCCGACCGTCACGTCCTCATGGAAGCCGCAATGGTTGCGGTGCGAATGGAGGAACAGCTTCAGCGACTTGGATTCGACGATGAGCCGGTCCGGTGCGTAATCGATGACCAGATGCGCGAAATCGGGCTGCCCGGTGACCGGGCACAAGGAGGTGAATTCCGGCGCTGCGAAGCGCACGAGATAGAGGCTGCCGGGCCGCGGATTGTCGACATGATCGAGCTTCGCCTCGGCAGGGGAGGCGGGCAGGTCGCTGGCGCGGCCGAGATGGGTGAGGTCCATGGCCGCGCCCTTAGCGCATTGTGCGCGTTAGTCGAACAGCTCCTCGAGGAACGACTTGCGCCGGCGATAGCCGCCATGGCCGTATTTGTAGTCGTCGCCATAATGGTAATGCGGCGGCGGCGCATAATGGCCGCCATGGTGGGGCGGCGGGTGCGGCTGCCAGCCGCCATGGGGCTGCGGCGGATAAGGCGGCGGCGGGGCGTGCGGGGGCGGCGGCGGATAGTGGGGCGCGGCCTGCGGCGG